>CAJYRH010000240.1 GCA_913776795.1 uncultured Pseudorhodoferax sp.
CGCACCGGACGGCGACCTGAGCGCCTGCGCCGACCCATCGCTGCAAGCGCTGAGCCGCGCCATTCCGGCCGCCGCCGCGCTCCCGCTGCTCCAGGCGCTGGCCCGCAACCGCTCCGACACGCTGCGGCTGCACTACCTGGACGATCTGGCCCTGCAGGTGGAGGTGGCGCCGTGCTAGATGCGGCCGGCATCGCGCGGCTCATTCCGCACAGCGGCAGCATGTGCCTCCTGGCGCGGCTGGAGCGCTGGGACGCGCGCGCCATCGTCTGCAGCGCCAGCAGCCATCGAGACGTCGACAACCCGCTGCGCACGGCCTCTGGGTTGCTGGCGCCCTGCGCGATCGAGTACGCGGCCCAGGCCATGGCCCTGCACGGCGCACTGATCGGTCAGCAGGCCGGCGCCGCGGCCCACGCGGCCAGCCCGGGCTTCCTTGCCAGCGCCCGCGGCGTGCAGTTCCACCGGCTGCGGCTGGACGACCTGGCCGGCGACCTGACCATCGAGGCCCAGCGCCAGGCCGGCGACGCGCAGCAGATCCTCTACCACTTCCGCGTGCAGCACGCGGGCCAGCCCGTCGCAGAAGGCCGGGCTGCCGTCGTGCTGAACACGCTGCTCGCCGCATGAACACTTCCACTCGAAAACGGGCCCTCGTGACCGGCGCCAGCGGTGGCCTCGGCCGCGCCATTGCGCTCAAGCTCGCGCGCGATGGCCACCACGTCATCGTGCACGCCAACCGGCGCCTGGCAGCGGCACAGGCCCTGGCCGAGGAGATCGTCGCGGCCGGCGGCAGTGCCGAGGCCGTGGCCTTCGACGTGACCGACGCCCAGGCCAGCGCCGACGCCTGCACACGGCTGCTCGCGGCCGGCCCCGTTCAGATCCTCGTCAACAACGCCGGCCTGCACGACGATGCCGCCTTCCCTGCGCTGCGGCCCGAGCAGTGGCGCCAAGTGATCGACGTGTCGCTCAACGGCTTCTTCCACGTCACCCAGCCTTTGAGCATGCCCATGGTGCGCACGCGCTGGGGCCGCATCGTCAACATCTCGTCCATGTCGGCGGTGGCCGGCAACCGCGGCCAGGTCAACTATGCGGCGGCCAAGGGTGCGCTGAACAGTGCCACCAAATCGCTGGCGCTGGAGCTGGCCAGCCGCGGCATCACGGTCAACGCGGTGGCGCCCGGGATCATCGACACGGGCATGGCGCAGGACTTCGACAAGGCCACCATCGAGCGCATCGTGCCCATGAAGCGGGCCGGCACGGGCGAGGAGGTCGCAGCACTGGTCGGCTTCCTGGCCTCGGACGCGGCCGGCTACATCAGTGGCCAGGTCATTTCCATCAACGGAGGGATGGTCTGAACATGCACCACGACGTCGTGATACTGGGCGGCGGGCTGGCCGGCCTGACGCTGGCCCTGCAGTTGCGGCGCCGCATGGCAGGCCTCAACGTGTTGGTGCTGGAGCGCCGCACACACCCATTGCCAGAGGCCGCGCACAAGGTGGGCGAATCCTCGGTCGAGATCCAGGCGCATTACCTCTCGCAGGTGCTGGGCCTGAAGGACTACCTCGCAGAGCGCCAGCTCAAGAAGTTCGGCTTTCGCTTCTTCTGGAGCGATGGCGCGCCCGACCTTACCAAGGTTACCGAGCTGGGTGCCAGCACATTCCTGCCCACGCAGAGCTACCAGCTCGACCGCGGCATGCTGGAGAACGACCTCGCGCAGATGGTGCAGGCGGCCGGCGTGCAGCACCGCGACGGCGCGGTGGTGCGCGACTTCACGCTGGGCCGCAAGGGCGAGCGGCATGCGGTGCGCTTCGAGCATGGCGGCCAGATGCACGAGGCCACGGCCGACTGGCTGGTGGACGCCAGCGGGCGCGCCGGGCTCGTCAAGCGCCGGCTCGGTCTGGCGCAGACCAACGACCATGCGGCCCACGCCGTGTGGTTCCGCATCGACCGGCGCATCGACGTGGCGGCCTGGACCCAGGACGCAGAATGGCTGGCGCGCTGCAATCCGCCGAACCGCTGGCTGTCCACCAACCATCTGGTGGGCGCCGGCTATTGGGTCTGGCTGATCCCGCTCGCGTCAGGCTCGCATTCCGTGGGCATCGTGGCCGACCCCGCGCTGCACCCCCTCGATGGCATGGACAGCTTCGACAAGGCCATGGAGTGGCTGCGCGTGCACCAGCCGCAGCTGCACGCGGACCTGGACGCCAAGCGCGACGGGCTGCAGGACTTTGCGTTCTTCAAACGCTTTTCCTACGGGTGCAAGAAGGTCTGGAGCGGCAGCGACCGCTGGGCGGTGACCGGTGAGGCGGGACTGTTCCTCGACCCCTTCTACTCGCCTGGCGGCGACTTCATCGCCATCTCCAACAGCTTCGTGACGGAGCTGGTCGAACGCGACCGCGCGCAGGCCCCGGTCGGCATGCTGGCACCGCTGTACGAGCGCATCTACTTTTCGCTGTACGAGGCCATGCTGCCGATCTACACCGGCCAGTACCCGCTGTTCGCGAGCGCCGAGGTGATGCCGCTCAAGGTGTTGTGGGACTACACCTTCTACTGGGGTGTGATGTGCCAGCTGTTCTTCCAGGGACAGCTGGTGGACGTGCAGACCATGGCGCGCCTGCAGGGCGATCTGGCCTGGTCGCACCGCATGAACGTGGCGATGCAGGACTTTCTGCGGGCCTGGGGTGCAGTGGATGGCGGTGCGCGTCCGCGCCGCATGCTGGACCAGGCCAGCCTTGCCTGGTTCGCCGAGATGAACCGCGGCCTCACGGACCGGCTGGACGAGGCGGCCTTTGCGACCCGGCTGCAGGACAACCTGGACCTGCTGCACCAGCTGGCCGAACAGCTGCTGGACCGCGCGCTCGCGCAGCATCCCGCGCTGCCGAGCGCCACCTTGCGCGCCGTGATGGCGCAGCGGCCGGCCGCACCGGCCGTGCAGAACCTGCTGTTCCCCGAGCTCAGTCCCGCGTGAACAGCAGCACCGCGTTCGTGCCGCCGAACGCGAACGAGTTGCTGACCGCTGCCGACAGCTGCGGCGCTGCTGCGCCTTCGGCGGGCACCAGCGGCACGCGGCACTGCGGATCGGGCGCGCCGCAGTGGGCGTTGGGCGGCAGCTGGCGTCGCGCCAGCGCCTGCACCGTGACCACGGCCTCCAGCGCGCCGGCCGCCCCCAGCAGGTGCCCGTGCAAGGCCTTGGTCGAACTCACGGCCAGGCCGGAAAGTGCCTCGCCGAACACCTGGGCCAGGGCCTCGCACTCGACGAGATCGCCGGCCTTGGTGGCCGTGCCGTGGGCGTTGCAGTAGCCCACGTCGCGCGGCGCGAGGTCGGCGCGGTGCAGTGCGGCCTTCAAGGCGCGCGCCTGGCCGGCGGCGTCGGGCTTGGTCAGGTGGGCCGCGTCGCTGCTGATGCCCCAGCCGGCCAGCCGGGCGTGCATGCGCGCGCCGCGCGCGCGGGCGCGCTCGGCGGATTCGAGGACCACGAAGGCCGCGCCCTCGCCCAGCGCGAAGCCGCTGCGGTCGGCCGCGAACGGCCGCACGCTGGTGGCCGCCATGCCTTCGTCGAAAGCGGCCAGTGTGTGCATGGCCTGCCAGGCCAACACCACGCCGGGCACGATCAAGGCCTCGCTGCCACCGGCGATCGCCACGTCGAGATCGCCCCGCTGCACGGCGCCGGCGGCCTCGGCGATCGCCACGGCGGACGAGGCGCAGGCCACGGAATAGGTCAGCACCGGGCCCAGCACCTGGTGGCGCATCGCCACGTGGGCGGCCGGCGCGTTGGGCATGAAGGCCGGAATGGTCAGCGGCGGCACGCGGCCGCCACTGCGGTAGGCGGCCTCCAGCGCGGCGGCGCCGCCCATGCCGCAACCGGCGTACACGCCCAGGCGTTCCGGGGCCACATCGCCCAGCACGCCGGCATCGCGCAGCGCCAGGTCGGCGGCGGCCACGGCCAGCTGGCTCACACGGTCCACGCCGGTCAGCTGCATCTTGGTGAACCACTGCAGCGGATCGAAGTCGACGGTGGCCGCGCAGGCCGGCTTGGCCAGTTCGGGGAATACCGGCGCGATGGCCGAGCGGCCCTGCAGCAGGGCCTCGATCACGGCGTCGGCGTCCGATCCATGGGGCGAGACCACGCCCAGGCCGGTGACGGCGACCGCCTGCGCGCTCACGCGGCGGCCTGCTTGGCTGCGACCAGCTGGTCGACCAGGGTGGCGAATTCAGCCAGGGTGTCGATGCTGGTGTTGTCGTCCGGCACGGAGATGTGGAACTGGTCTTCCACCGCGAACACGAATTCGACCAAAGCCAGCGAATCGAAGCCTGACTCGCGCATCGAGGTCTCGGGCGTCAGGGTGGCGGCATCGATGCCGAACTTGCTGTGGATCAGCTCCTGGAGGGCAGGCAGGGAACTCATGGTGGACGGTGTTCTACGGGCGGGGCGCATGATAGCCCGGCCTCGGGCGCCAGCGCAGCGAGGCCAGCGCGACCACCAGCCCCAGCGCGGCGCCGCCCGCCACGTCCAGCGCCACGTGCTGGCGCACCGCCATGGTGGACCAGGCGATGAGCAGCGCCCACACCCCGTTGGCCACGCGCAGCGCCATCGGCGCGCCGACTTCGCGCAGCACGGCGTGCAGCCGGATGGCCGTGAACACGGCAGAGGCCACGTGCATGGACGGACTGGCATTGCCGGCAGCGTCCACGCCTTCCAGCAGTGCAAATCCAGGGTGGCCGCTGCGGTCCAGCACCAGCTGCGGCACCGCAGTCGGCCAGAAATAGAAGATGGCAAGGCCGCTGCCCATGAGCACGACCGTCCACAACCCGTAGGACATCAGCTGCCCGAAGCCGCGCTGCAGTCCCGGCGCGATGCCGATGTAGAACCACAGCGACAGGTAGGGCCACAGCATGGCGGGCTGGAACGGCACCAGTGCGTCGACCCAGGTCAGCGGCATCACGGTGACCGGGTGGACAGGGTTGCGCAGCAGTTCGAAGTAGCCCACGAAGAAGGCCGTCGTCCACAGCGCCGTGCCGAGCAGCTTGAGCCAGAACAGCTCCCGCGCTCGGGACCAGAGTTCGAACTGCCAGCCAGGATGCGCGGGGGCGGGCATCAGGGCTGGAACGGCGCGCGACGCGTGGCACGGCGCCAGGCCAGAAACGGCAGGCGCAGCGCGAACTCCAGCATCAGCCGAAAATGCATCCAGCTCAGCAGGGCGTTGTCGCGGCCGTAGCGGAAGTGCGAGACACCGCCCTCCTCGGCGGTCAGGTACCGGACGGGCGCGTCCAGGTTGACGGGCTTGACGCCGCGCCATGCCAGGCGCACGACGGCCTCGGTGTCGAAATCGAACCGGCGCATCCAGGGCTGGCGGCGCATCACGGCCACCAGATCGGCAATCGGATAGACGCGAAAGCCATACAGCGAATCGGCGATGCCGGCGCCCAGCGTCTCCAGGTCGGTCCACCAGTTGGACACGCGGCGGCCACGCACACGCAGCAGCGGTGCCGAGGCGTCGAACACGGGCCGGCCCAGCACCATGGTCTCGGGCCGCGCGAGCGAGGCCCGCATGAAGTCCGGGATCAGCGCGGCCGGGTGCTGGCCGTCCGAATCCATGGTCAGCGCATGCGTGAAGCCGGCCGCCTGCGCGCGCTCCAGCCCGTGCAACAGCGCCGCGCCCTTGCCCACATTGACCGGCAGCGCGATGACCACGAGGCCCGGGTCTTCATCGGCCATCGCCTGCAGACCGGCCGGCGTGCCGTCCGTGCTGCCATCGGTGACGACCCAGACCGGATTCCACTGCGCGCGCGCAGCGGCCACCGTCTCGTACACCTTGGGGCCGGTGTTGTAACTGGGGATCAGCAGCACATGGGTGCGGGATGGCACGGTCATCGAGGTCCTTCGCCCTGTCGGGCTGCGGCGGCGACATGTTCGGACGGCCGGTGGGCGTTCATTTGCGCAGTTCTTCGGCGAAGTAATGTTCCAGCCGCTGGAGCAGCCCGGCGTGGTCGGCCTCCGGCGCGAAGCGCTCGCCGAGCCGCACCGTGAAGGCCATGGGGAATTGCGGCGCACGCCAGATGGGCCAGCCCTTGCGCAGGTAGTCCGTATCGGTCTCGATGAACACGGTCTGGATCGGCACCTGTGCCATGTGGGCCATCAGCGTGATCCCGGGACGGAACGGGTTGACGGGCGGCGCGACCGTGCGCGTTCCTTCGGGGAACAGCACGAGCTGGCCACCGGCGCGCAGGTTGTCCACCGCGCCGCGGATCATGCCGCGTGGCGGGTCGTTGCGGATGTAGCGCGCCATGCGGGCGCCGGCGCCGAGAAAAGGGTTGCGCATGAGGCTGGCGCGCATGATGCAGATGCCGCGTGGCACGCGCGCGACGACCAGCAGTGCATCCAGCATGCAGGGATGGTTGGCCGCGATGATCAGGCCCTGGTCGCGCGACAGCACGTCCAGCGCCTCGTAGTCGATGCGCATCAGGCCAAGCCACTGCGCGCAGGTCCAGAACCCGCGGTAGACGGAGGAGATCGCCGCGCGGCCGACCACCGTGCCGTGCGCGCGCGGCAGCAGCGGATACAGCAGCATGCACACCAGATTCCACGTCAGCGACATGGCGCCCAGGTGCGCCAGGAGAAGATAGAACAGCGCACACTGCCAGAGTCGGCGCAGCATGCTCATGCACGATCGCCGTTGCGACGCAACGACGGCTCCCGATGATGGCGCGGCACGTTCCAGCTCAATCCCTGTCCAGCACCCGCGCTGACGAGGTGGCCAGGATCCACGACACGCCGATGCCGGCCGACAGCGCGCCACTGCGGCGCATCAGCGGGCTGTCGTCGAACACCGCGCCATCGAGCCGGTCGTAGCGCACAAATGCGCCGATCCAGGTGTTGCCGAAGCGCCGCGAGGTCGAGGCCAGCGCCTGCCAGCCACCGTAGCCGCCGCGTGCGGTGTAGGCCGGGCGGCTCGCCGTGGCATCGCCGGCGCCGACGCCGTAGAAGTACGCGTGGTTCCTGCGGTCACCGAACACGGGGCCGCTCAGGAGGCCGACGTTCCAGCCACCGGCGACCGGGGCGAGGTCCAGGTTCAGATGCGGCGAGAAGGTCGTTCCGGCAAAGCGCGGCGATTTCTCCAGCGTGAAGGCCGCGCGCACGGGCAGCCGCAGGTCCAGCTTCCAGCGCGCGTGCGCAGAACGCGCCAACTCCAGGTTGAGGTTGGGGCCGATCTCGGCCAGCCCCTTCAGGTTGCGCATGCCACGGCGTGCGTCGTTGTCCTTGCTGCGGGATGGGGCCGAGGCGGCCAGGCTCAGATCCAGTTTCGCGCGCGGCGTGTCCAGCAAGACGGCGCGGGCGCCATCGCGGTCGGCACGCAGCCAGTCGCCGCGGTAGACGATGTAGGGCAATGGCAGCACGTAGTTGCGACCCTGGTCGGCGCCGCGGTAGTCCGGCAGGCGCAACGCGGCGACACCCAGCCCGACTTCCCAAAGCGGGCGCTGGCCTGCTGCGATGGCGTCGTCGACAACGGGCCCGGCTGTGACAGGGTCTGAGGCCAGTACCGCGACGGGAACGGCTGCGGCCACCACGGCCAACACGGCCTGCACGGCCTGCAGCGGGCGACGGCGCGTGCGCATCAGGCCTTCGCGCCGGTGGTGGCGCGCCTGCATTGCTTGCTTCGATGGAACAATGGGAGTCTCCGGAACGCTGGGTGGGTGACCCCATCCTGACGCGGGCGATTCTCCACGGTTTTGCAGGCGCCTTTGTCCGGCCAGGCCGGCGCTGCAGCGGCAGCCTCACGCCCGGCAGCGCGCCGGACCGCCAGGGGCAGCCATGATCGCGCGCCGGGGGTGGACATCGGCACTGGCTGCAGGGCGCATGGCGGCTTGATCCGGCAACGCCACCATGCTGTGCTGCGCGTGTTCCTCGCGCACCCGGTGGCCCGACACAACCGTGGGCGTGCAAACGACAAAGGGCGACCGGCATCACTGCCGGCCGCCCTCGGCCTTCATCCTGCCATGTGGTCGGAGCGATAGGATTCGAACCTACGACCCTCTGG
>CAJYRH010000241.1 GCA_913776795.1 uncultured Pseudorhodoferax sp.
GGCATACGCGATGAGCCTCGGTGACTGGAGTTCAGACGTGTGCTCTTCCGATCTGACCGACGCTCAGTGCGCAGCGACGGCAGGCTCCGGCCGCCCCCCTCCCCTGCGCAGCTTGAGCACGGCCAGCGTGAACTGCCACACGATGAAGGCCCCCACCAGTGCGAACAGCGTGCCTGCGATGGGCCGGTGCGCCATCTCCAGGAAACTGCCGCGCGTGAGCAGCATGGCGCGGCGGAAGTTTTCCTCCAGCATCGGGCCCAGGATGAAGCCCAGCATCAGCGGCGCGGCATCCAGGCCCAGGCGCATGAACATGTAGCCCATGGCACCGAAGGCGGCCGTGACGAAGATGTCGTCCACGTTGTTGTTCACGCTGAACGAGCCGATGCAGCAGAAGAACAGGATCGCCGGGAACAGCACGCTGTACGGGATCTTGAACAGCGTGAGCCACCAGCGCACCAGCGGCACGTTCAGCAGCAGCAGGAAGCAGTTGCCCACCCACATGCTGGCCACCAGGCCCCAGAACAGGTCCGGGTGCTCGGGGATCAGGTTGGGGCCGGGCGTGACGCCCTTGATCATGAAGGCACCCATCATGAGCGCCATGACGGCGTTCTCGGGGATGCCGATGCTCATCAGCGGAATGAAGCTGGTGCGCGCGGCGGCCTCGTCGGCAGCGGCCTGGCCGGCCACGCCCTCGATGGCGCCGGTGCCGATCTCGTGCTTGTACTTGCTGACCTTCTTGTCCACGGCATAGGCCGCGAACTGGGCGATCACCGGGCCGCCGCCGGGCAGGATGCCCAGGAAGGAGCCCAGGGCGCTGCCGCGCAGCGCGCTCGGGATGATGCGCTTGAACTCGGGCCAGGTCGGGATCAGCTTGATGGCGCCGTTGAAGGGCGTGCGCTCCTCCCTGGCGTCCAGGTTCTTGGTGATCTCGGCGATGCCGAAGCAGCCCAGCGCGATGCTCACGAGGCCGATGCCATCGGCCAGGAAGGGCATGTCCATCGTGAAGCGGGCCACGCCGCTGTTCACGTCGGTGCCGATCTGCCCCAGCAGCACGCCGACCATGCACATGGCCAGGCCGTTGATCAGGCTGCCCGTGGTCACGAAGCTCACGCAGACGAAACCCACCAGCATCAGCGCACAGTAGTCGGCCGGGCCGAACAGGAAGGCCACCTGGCTCAGCGTGGGCGCCAGGAAGGCCAGCACCACGATGGAGATGGTGCCGCCGATGAAGCTGGAAAAGCCCGCCGTGAACAGCGCCAGCCCGGTCTTGCCCTTGAGCGTCATGGCATAGCCGTCGATGCAGGCCACGATGGAGCTTGCATGCGGGATCTTCATCGTGATCGCGCTCACGCTGTCGCCGTACTGCGCGCCGTAGTAGATGCCGGCCAGCATGATCAGCGAGCCGTCCAGCGGCATCGAATAGGTCAGCGGCAGCAGCAGGCTGATGGTGGCCAGCGGGCCCAGGCCCGGCAGCAGGCCGACCATGGTGCCCACGGTGCAACCGAGGGCGCAGTACATCAGGTTGCTCAGCGTCAGCGCGTGGCCGAAGCCGAACATGAGGTTGTGAATGACTTCCATGGCGCGCTCCTCAGATCAACGGCAGGGACAGGCCCAGGAGCTTCTGGAACGCGAAGGCCACGATGATCAGTCCGATGCTGATCTTGATGTTGCGCGGCACCGAGTAGGTGGTCGCGGCCATGCCCGAGATGAACACCATGGCCACGATGGCCGCCAGCATGTTCACGTACAGCGAGAGGAACGCGAACACGCACAGCGAGACCAGCAGTAGGCCGATGTTCTTCAGGTTGAGGTTGAGCGGCTCCGGCTTCTGGAAGCGCGAGCGCACGATGATCATCAGCGCGATGGTCAACAGGATGCCGCTGACGATCAGCGGAAAGAGGCCAGGGCCGGCCCTGCCGAGGGAGCCTGCCTGGTATTGCAGCGAAAAGCCGCCGAACACCAGTGCGATCAGGGCCAGGAAGAGCCCCCTCGCGAGATTGCGGTCGATCATCATGAACTTCCGGTGGGTTTGTCTCCACGCCCGCGCGGCCGGTCGGACCGCATGGGCGCCTGTGGGCCGCGCGGGATGGAATCCGCCGGCCGTGGTTGGAATTCTTGGCCGCGCACCGGGGCTGCGGCCCATCGGGTACCACTTACGACAGCTTGGCGACAGCTTGGCGCGCGGCGCGTGTCAGAGGCCTGTGCCGGGCAATTGCACGCGCACGCGCATGCCGTGTCCGGACGGTCCCGCCAACAGTTCGGCCGTGCCGTCGTGCAACTGCGCGATGTGCTGCACGATGGGCAGGCCCAGGCCGGTGCCGGGGCCGCTGGCGCCACTGCCGCGGTGGAAGCGGTCCCAGGCACGGGCCCGGTCGGCTGCATCCATGCCCGGGCCATCGTCCTCCACCTCCAGCACGGCCCGGCTGCTCTCGGTGCGGGTGCGCACCGTGACGCGGGCACCGCGGCCAGCGTGCTGCTGGGCGTTGTGCAGCAGGTTGACGAGCAGCTCGCGCAGCAGCCAGGCCTCGCCCTGGACGGCGGCCGGCTGCAGCTCGAAGCCCAGATCCTGCCCGGCGGCCAGGGCCGGCCGCACCCACTCGGCCGCTGCCTCAGTGACCAGTTGGACCAGGTCGACACGCGTGTGCTGGCTGCGCCGCGCCAGCGCCGCGCCCTCGGCCCGCGCCAGCGTGAGCAACTGGTGCGACAGGTGGGCACTGCGCTCGGCCGCCGCGTGCAGCCGCACCAAGTGCGCGTGCAGTGCCGGCGGGTGCGGTTGCTGCAGTGCCTGCGTGGACTCGGACAGCAGCACCGCCAGCGGCGTGCGCAGCTGGTGCGAGGCGTCGTCCAGGAAGCTGCGCTGCGCGCCGATGGCGTTGCGCAGGCGGTCGAACAGGGCATTGATGGCGCCGCCGAAGAAGGCCACCTCGCGCGGCAGCTGCTGCAGCGGCAGCGGGTCCAGCTGCAGCAGCGAGCGCCGTTCCAGCTCCTGCGAGGCCCGCTGCAGCGGCCGCAGCCCGCGCCCCACCGCCAGCCGGGCCAGCAC
>CAJYRH010000242.1 GCA_913776795.1 uncultured Pseudorhodoferax sp.
GGCGCGCCGCAGGACCGCTACAAGGCCATCCACGAGGCCAGCGGGCTGCCGATGATCCTGTTCCAGTACCCGGACGCGACCAAGGCCACCTACGACCTGGAGACGTTGCTGGAGATCGCCGCGCTGCCGGGTGTGGTCGCGATGAAGAACGGCGTGCGCAACATGAAGCGCTGGGACACCGAGATCCCGGTGTTCCGCAAGGAGCGCCCGCACGTGCCGGTGCTGACCTGCCACGACGAGTATCTGCTGCACACCATGTTCGACGTGGATGGCGCGCTGGTGGGCTACGGCTGCATCGCCCCGGAGCCGCTGCTGGAGATGATCGCCGCGGGCAAGGCCAAGGACTACGCCAAGGCGCGCGCACTGCACGACCGCCTGCTGCCGGTGACCAAGAGCGTCTATCACCGCGGCTCGCACATGGAAGGCTCGGTGGCGCTGAAGTGGGCGCTGGTCGCGCGCGGCCTGCTCGACCACGCCACGGTGCGTTCGCCGCTGCTGCCGCTGGCCGAGGGCGCCGACAAGGAGATCGCTGCGGCGATGGCCGCCGCCGGCCTCGGCAAGGTGGGCTGACCCGCACGGGTTGCCTCCAGCTCGATGGGCCGCGCAGTTGCGCGGCCCATCCGCTGCGGCGATGGCGTGCGCCTCGGCGCCGCGCAACGCGTTCCGGTCTGCCCTCGCGTTTCTTTGCCGGTCCCCCCACAGGTCTGCACACAGGCGTGCCCGTCGCCGACGGACGCGACGCCGTGCTGCGGCTCCACGACCGGAAGGTGTCTTCCCTTCGCGCACTGCCGCGTCGCCGCGCACCCACCGCGCACGTCCGGCGAGTGCTTCGTCTCGTCCGTGGAGCGTCCCATGTCCCGTTCTCTTTCCTGCGTCTCGTTGCTGGCGGCTACCGCCGCCCTGCCGGCCTCCGCCATTGCCGCCGACACCGCGCAATGGCTCGACGACCACGGCATCGCGCCGCGCCTGGTCTGGTCCAACGACTATGCGCGCAACGTCGACGGCGGCCTGTCGCGCGGCGACCGCAACGCCGGCGGCGTGGTCGCCGGCGCGGACCTGGATCTGCAACGCCTGTTCGGCATTCCCGGTGCCACGCTGCACGCCACCGGCGCCTGGTACTACGGCGACAGCCTCTCGCAGCGGCAGATCGGCAACGGCGTCAAGGTGCAGGGCTATTGGTACCCGCAGCAGCAGGCGCAACTGGCGCAACTGACCTGGGAACAGACCTTCGCCGACGGGCGCTGGCAACTGGTCGCCGGGCGCATGAACACCACCTGGCAATTCGCGCGCAGCCGCTACGGCTGCCGCTTCGTCAGCGCCTCGGACTGCCCGTTCCAGCTGAGCCAGGCCGATGGCGGCTTCGTCGGCTTTCCCTACGTGAACTGGGGCGCGAAGCTGCGCTACAAGCCCGAGGCCACCTATGTCTCGGTGGGCGCATTCGAACTGAACCCGCAGCGCAAGAACAACCACGGCCTGGACTGGAGCACCGCCGACAGCAGCGGCGTGCTGGGCACGCTCGAGGTCGGCTACGAACCCGATCCCGCACGGGGCAAGGGCGCACCGCGCTACCTCGCCGGCCTCTGGTACAACTCGGCCGACTACAGCGACCTGCGCTACAACCAGGCCGGCGGCTTGCGCGGGCTGGTCGGCGGCCCTGCGCGCCTGTACGACGGCGGGCGCTGGGGCGCCTACGCGCTCGGCGAACGCGCGCTGTACCGGCCGCAGGGCATGGCAAGCAAGCGCATGCTGGTCGCCTTCGGCAACATCGCCGCACCGTTCGACAAGCACCAGGTCTACGACCTGCAGGTCACCGCCGGCCTGTACTACAGCGGCCCGTTCGCGGCGCGGCCCGGCGACGGCATCGGCGCGATCGTGCACTACTACCGCTTCAGTGCGGACCAGCAGGGCTACATGAACGACCTGCTGCGCAAGCGCGGCGCGGCCGCGGGCATCGCGCGCAACGAACTCATGTTCGAACTCAACTACAGCTACCGCATCGCGCAGACGCCGCTGTTCCTGGTGCCGAACGTGCAGTACATCGTCCATCCCGACATCCTGGGCAATCCCGCGGCGCGCCGTGCGCCGGACGACGCGCTGGTGATCGGGTTGCGGGTGATGCTCAACATGGGTGGGCTGGGCGCGCCGAAGTGAGGCCGCACTTGGCACCGGCCGGGGACCGATATCGCGGCAGCCGAGGCAGGCGCGCACGCACGCTTGCGCCGCTGGCGGTTAACCTTCCCTCCCCTTGCGTCATCCGGATCGCGCCTCAGTGGCCAACCCCTACTACCGCGGCCCCATCAGCGACCATTTCGACGGTGTGCGTTTCTTCAACCCCGGCCAGCCCACCATCGACAACGCGCTGAGCTAGGTCCTGCGCTGGAAGGCCGCCATGGGCGCGGTGCGCTGGCCTGCGCAGGTCCCGGTGACACCTGCCGTGCCTGCGCAGCGACACGACGGCCTGCGCATCACCATGGTCGGCCACGCCACGCTGTTGATCCAGGCCGCCGGCCTCAACCTGCTCACCGACCCGGTGTGGTCGCAGCGCGCCAGCCCTTCGCAGATCGCAGGGCCCAAGCGGGTAACGGCACCGGGCATCCGCTTCGCGGACCTGCCGCCCATCGATGCGGTGCTGCTGAGCCACAACCACTACGACCACTTCGACCTGGCGACCTTGCGCACGCTGCACGATGCGCACCAGCCGCTGTTCGTGATGCCGCTGGGCAACGACGTCCTGCTGCGCAAGCGCGTGCCCGATGCGCGCATCGCCACCGGCGACTGGCACGACCGGCTGCCGATCGGCGACACCGCGACGGCGACGCTGACCCGCGCCAACCATTGGTCCAGCCGCGGCATCGCCGACCGCAGGATGGCACTGTGGTCCGGCTTCTTCGTCGAGACCGCGCGGGGATCGGTGTGGTTCGCGGGAGACACCGGCTACGGCGATGGCGCCATCTTCCGCG
>CAJYRH010000243.1 GCA_913776795.1 uncultured Pseudorhodoferax sp.
TGGCCGTGGGCCGCGACTTTTCCGACGTCTCGCCGATGCGCGGCGTCATCCATGGCGGCGCCCGTCACCGCCTGCACGTCGGCGTGACGGTGCAGCCGCTGGACGGCGACGACGCCACCCTACCTCCCGAGGAAACCACCGCATGAGCATCCACGACAGACTCAAAGCCCTGAACATCACCCTGCCCCCGGTTTCCACGCCGGCCGCGGCCTACGTGCCCTTCGTACAGACCGGCAAGCTGGTGTTCCTGTCGGGCCACCTGGCCAAGAAGGACGGCAAGGTCTGGGTCGGCCAGTTCGGCAAGGACATCACGACCGAAGAGGGCAAGGCCGCCGCACGCAACGTCGCCATCGACCTGCTGGGTACCTTGCAGGCCGCCGCGGGCGACCTGTCCAGGGTCAAGCGCATCGTCAAGCTCATGAGCCTCGTGAACTCCACGCCCGACTTCACCGAGCAGCACCTGGTCACCAACGGCTGCAGCGAGCTGCTCGGCGAGCTGTTCGGCCCGGCCGGTGCGCACGCGCGCAGCGCCTTCGGCGTGGCGCAGATCCCGATGGGGGCCTGTGTCGAGATCGAGCTGATCGCGGAGGTGGAATGACGGTGCGCGCCGCCATCGTCACCGCCGGCGGCAGCGGCATGGGTGCCGCCGCCGCGCGCGCCCTCGCCGCGGCCGGCTACGGCGTGGCCATTCTGTCCTCGTCCGGCAAGGGCGAGGCGCTGGCTGCCGAGCTCGGTGGCATTGGCGTGACGGGTTCCAACCAGTCCGATGCCGACCTCGGCCGCCTGGTCGACGCCACGCTGGCGCGCTGGGGCCGCATCGACGCCGTCGTCAACAGCGCAGGCCATGGCCCCAAGGGCGACCTGCTGGCCATCCCGGATGCCGACTGGCACCTGGGGATGGAGTTCTACCTGCTCAACGTGGTGCGCATCGCGCGCCTGGTCACGCCGCAGATGCAGCAGCAAAGAAGCGGCTCCATCGTCAACATCTCGACGTACGCCACCTTCGAGCCCGAGGCCGCGTTCCCGACCTCGGGCGTGTTCCGCGCCGGCCTCGCAAGCTTCGCCAAGCTCTACGCCGACCGCTACGCGGCCGACAACATCCGCATGAACAACGTGCTGCCGGGCTACATCGACAGCCTGCCCGAGAAGGAAGAGCGGCGCACACGCATTCCCATGGGCCGCTACGGCACCTCCGAGGAAGTGGGCGAGCTGATCGCGTTCCTGGCGGGCGACAAGTCCGGCTACATCACGGGCCAGAACATCCGCATCGACGGCGGCATCACGCGGGCCGTGTGACCGTCACACAGGCGTCACCGTGACCGGGCAGTGTTCCGGGGTTTCCCAACAGAACCCCAGAACACCATGCCCAAGGACTTCGCCACGATGGAGGACAGCAACCGCTGTCCCAACCCCAGCATCCACGAACTGAGCCAGCCCTCGCGCCGCACGCTGCTGCGCGGCGCGGCGGCATCGGCTTTCCTCGCGCCGCTGGCCGGGCTGGGCCTGGTTGGCTGCGCCACGACCGGCGCGGGTGCCACCGGCACTGCGCTGGGTTTCAAGGCCGTGCCGATCTCCAACGCCGACACCGTCACCGTGCCGGAGGGCTATACGGCGCAGGTCATCGCGCCCTGGGGCGACCCGGTCGGCCTGTCGGGCGAGCTGCCGGCGTACAAGGCCGATGCCAGCAACAGCGCGGCCGAGCAGGAGGCGCAGTTCGGCATGCACCACGACGGCATCCACTTCTATGCGCAGAGCGCCACGGCGGGCCTCCTGGTCATGAACCACGAGTACACCGACGACGGCCTGCTGCACGCGGGTGGCATGGCCGGCTGGACCGCCGAGAAAGTGCGCAAGGCCCAGGCCGCGCACGGTGTCAGCGTGTGCGAGGTGGCGCTGAAGGACGGCCGCTGGGAGGTGGTGCGCCCCTCGCCCTGGGCCCGCCGCATCACGGCGCGCACGCCCATGGCCGTGTCCGGCCCCGCCGCGGGCCATGCCTTGATGAAGACCGCGGCCGACCCGAGCGGCCGGCGCGTGCTGGGCACCTTCAACAACTGCGGCAGCGGCATCACGCCCTGGGGCACCTACCTGACCTGCGAAGAGAACTTCGTCAACTACTTCAAGGGCCCGGACCAGCCCGACGCGCACCAGGCGCGCTGGGGCCTGCGCAAGGGCGACCCGGCCGGCTACCGCTGGCACGAGCACGACGAGCGCTTCGATGCCGGCAAGCACCCGAACGAGCTGAACCGCCACGGCTGGGTGGTGGAGATCGACCCGAACAACCCGAGCAGCACACCCGTCAAGCGCACGGCGCTGGGCCGGGCCGCGCACGAGGGCGCCACGGTGGCCGTCACGCGCGATGGCCGGGCCGTGGTCTACATGGGCGAGGACGCACGCTTCGAGTACATCTACAAGTTCGTGAGCGCCGGCCGCATCCAGAGCGGTGGCGCCGCCGCCAACGCCACGCTGCTGGACACCGGCACGCTGTACGCGGCGCGCTTCGACGCCGGCGGCCGCGGCCGCTGGGTCGCGCTCACGCACGGCGAGGGCCCTCTGACAGCGGCCAACGGCTTTGCCGACCAGGGCGAGGTGCTCATCAAGAGCCGCCAGGCCAGCGACCGCCTGGGCGCCACCCGGATGGACCGGCCCGAATGGATCGCAGTGGACAAACAGGGCTGGGTCTATTGCACGCTGACCAACAACAGCAGCCGCGCCGGCAAGGACCAGCCGGGTGTGGACGCCGCCAACCCGCGCGCCAACAACAGCATGGGCCACATCATCCGCTGGAGGGGAGACGGCGACCACGACGGCCTGGCGTTCGAGTGGAACCACTTCGTGCTGGCGGGCGACCCGCTCAACGAGCGCACCGAGGCCCGCGGCCACGTGAAGGGCGACGCCTTCGCCTGCCCCGACGGCCTGTGGGTGGACGCGCGCGGCGTGCTGTGGATCCAGACCGACATGTCGACCTCGGCCATGGGCAAGGGCGATCTGGCGGGTCTGGCGCACAACGCCATGCTGGCCGCCGACCCGGCCACGGGCGAAATCCGCCGCTTCCTCACGGGACCGGCGGGCTGCGAGATCACGGGCGCCACCGGCACCCCGGACGGCCGCACGATGTTCATCAACATCCAGCATCCGGGCGAGAGCCCGAGCGAGCGCAGCGACCCCGCAGCGCCCACGCGCTTTTCGAACTGGCCCGACAAGGGCGCCAACCGGCCGCGTTCGGCCACGGTGGTGATCCGGCGCGTGGATGGCGGCGTGATCGGGGCCTGAGGCAAGGCCCCGCGCGGGCCTACTCGACGCGCAAGATGCTGGCCGGCTTGAAGCCCAGGTCCGTGCTCTTGCCCTTGCGGCCGCGCAGGGCGCGCGCGTTGTTCAGCGAGCGGATCTCCAGCTGCTCCTCGCGCGCCCTGCCGCCGCGGCCCACGCCTTCGATGCGCACGCTGCGCGTGTAGGCGGCCGCACCGGCCAGCGCGTCCTTGGGTTCCAGGTCCATCAGCATGAGGCCGCGGCCACCCTTCTCCATGGCCTTGAGTTCGGCGATCTCGAAGGTCAGAATGCGACCGCCCGTGGACGCGCAGGCCACGTGCGTGGCCGGCGCCAGCGTCAGGCCCTGGGCCACGCCCGCGGCATGCGATGGACGGCACAGCGATTCGCCCTCGCCCACGCTGACGAAACCCTTGCCGCCGCGCTGGCGCGAGAGCATGTTCTCCACCGTGGCCAGGAAGCCGTAGCCGCCCGAGCTGGCCAGCAGCAGCTGGGCACTGGCGGGGCCGGCGAAGAAGTGCACCACCTGCGTGCCGCTTTCGAGCTCGATCAGCGAGCTGACCGGTGTGCCGTCACCGCGCGCGCCCGGCAGCGCCGCCACCGCCACGGTGTAGACGCGGCCGTTGCTGCCGAACACCAGCAGATGGTCGACGGTGCGGCACTCGAACGCGCCGTACAGGGTGTCGCCCGATTTGAAGCTGTACTCGGCAGGCGTGGCGCGGTCCTTGGCCCAGCCCTTCTGCGCGCGCACCCAGCCTTTCTGCGAGACGACCACGGTGACGGGCTCGTCGACCACGCGCACCTCGGCCACCGCGCGCTTGTCGGCCTGGATCAGCGTGCGGCGCGGGTCGGCGAAGGTTTTGGCATCGGCCTCGATCTCCTTGACCATCAGCCGGCGCAGCGAGGCCGGGTTGGCCAGGATGTCCTCCAGCCGGCCCTGCTCCTCGCGCAGCTCCTTGAGCTCCTGCTCGATCTTGATGGCTTCCAGCCGCGCCAGCTGGCGCAGCCGGATCTCCAGGATGTCCTCGGCCTGCCGGTCCGACAGGTGGAAGCGTGCGATCAGCGCGGCCTTCGGATCGTCCGACTGGCGGATGATGGCGATGACCTCGTCGATGTTGAGCAGCACCAGCTGCCGGCCTTCGAGGATGTGGATGCGGTCCAGCACCTTGTCGAGCCGAAAGCGCGAGCGGCGCTGCACCGTGGTCTGGCGGAAGGCGATCCACTCCTCCAGCAGCTGGCGCAGCGACTTCTGCACCGGCCGCCCGTCCAGGCCCACGCCCGTCAGGTTGATCGGTGCGCTGGTCTCCAGGCTCGTGTGGGCCAGCAGCGCGCCGATGAGTTCGGGCTGCGCGATGCGGCTGGTCTTGGGCTCGAACACCAGGCGCACGGCCGCGTCCTTGCTCGACTCGTCGCGCACCACGTCCAGCACCGCCAGCATGCTGGCCTTGAGCTGCTGCTGCTCCTGACTCAGCGTCTTCTTGCCGGCCTTGACCTGCGGGTTGGTCAGCGCCTCGATCTCCTCGAGCACGCGCTGGCTGCTCACGCCGGGCGGCAGTTCGTTCACCACGAGTTGCCACTGGCCGCGCGCGAGGTCCTCGATCTTCCAGCGCGCGCGCACCTTGAGCGAGCCGCGGCCGGTGCGGTAGGCGTCGGCGATCTCGCCGGCCGTGCTGATGATCTGGCCGCCGCCTGCGTAGTCGGGGCCGGGCAGGATCTGCAGCAGGTCCTCGTCGCTGATCTTCGGGGTCTTGATCAACGCCACGCAGGCGTCCGCCACCTCACGCAGGTTGTGACTGGGGATCTCGGTGGCCAGGCCGACCGCAATGCCGCTGGCACCGTTGAGCAGCGTGAACGGCAATCGCGCCGGCAACTGGCGCGGCTCTTCGGTCGAGCCATCGTAGTTGGGGATGAAGTCGACCGTGCCCTCGTCGATCTCCTCGAGCAGCAGCCGCGCGATGCGGGCCAGCCGTGCCTCGGTGTAGCGCATGGCCGCCGCGCCGTCGCCATCGCGGCTGCCGAAGTTGCCCTGGCCGTCGATGAGCGGATAGCGCTGGCTGAAGTCCTGCGCCATGCGCACCAGCGCGTCGTAGGCGGCCTGGTCGCCGTGCGGGTGAAAGCGGCCCAGCACGTCGCCGACCACGCGCGCGCTCTTGACCGGCTTGGCGCCGACCGTGCCGTTGGCACCGCCGAAGCCCAGGCCCATGCGCGCCATGGCGTACAGGATGCGGCGCTGCACGGGCTTCTGGCCGTCGCAGACGTCGGGCAGCGCGCGGCCCTTGACCACGCTCATCGCGTACTCGAGGTAGGCGCGCTGGGCGTAGCGGCCCAGGTCAAGCGCGTCGTCGCCCTCGCCGTTGGCGGGGCCGCCCGTGCCGGGGCCCTGCGGGGGCAGGTTGGAATCGTCCAGGATCGAAGAATCAGTCATGTTGCGAAACGAAAGGGGCATACGGCAACCCGGCTGCCGCAGGAAGCGCCGGCGCGGGCCGGCATCCAGGCATCAGGGCTGCTGTGCGAGTTGCGTGCCGGCCTCGCCCACCGGCAGGCGGCCACGCAGTTCGACGCGCACGCGCTGTCCGGGCACCGGGAGCCGACGGCTTTCCGGCGGCGGCTTCAGGCCCTGGTACAGCCGCGTGACGGTGCGCACGTAGTCCTGCGTTTCCTTGTAGTTCGGAATCCGGTTCCCAGCCCTCTGCACGGCGCCTTCGCCGGCGTTGTAGGAGGCCAGCGCCAGCTCGAGCTGGCCGGGGAACAGGTCGAGCAGGAAACGCAGGTAGCGCGTGCCGATGCCGATGTTGGTCTTGGGGTCGGTGAGCTTGGCCTCGATCGGCACCTTGGCATCGCCCACCAGGCCGTAGCGCTCGGCGGTGGCCGGCATGATCTGCATGAGGCCGACCGCGCCCTTGGGCGAGACGGCGCCGCGGTCGAAGCCCGACTCGGCCACGATCAGCGCCTGCAACAGCTCGATCTCGATGCCGTGCTTGGCCGCGGCAGCGCGCAGGTGCGGCAGGACCTGCTTGTAGGTCGGCGAGACCTCGAAGAAGTTCTGCAGCTTGAGCGGCAAGGCCGGACGCTCCTCGGGCGGCGGGTTGAACGCGCCGACCCCGCTGCGCGTGTCGAAGCTGTCGTCGCCCTTGTAGAACAGGCTGTAGCGCTCGTCGACCTGGTGGCTGGCGAAGTGCGCCACGCCGCGTGCATCGATGAAACCCCAGACATCCGCGCGCGACGCAACCGGCCACAAAGTGGCGGCGGCCGTCAACGTTGCCAGCAATGCCTTCCAGTTCCGTCGTGCGCGTGCCATCAGATGTCCACCTCGACGGCGTCGCCATGCAGTTCCATCAGTTCGCGACGGGATGCGGCTTCGCCCTTGCCCATGAGCTTGGTGATCAGTTGCTCGGTGCCGGTGAAGTCCACGGCACCGAGCTGCACCGGCAGCAGGCGCCGCGTGTCGGGGTTCAGCGTGGTGTCCCACAGCTGCTCCGCACTCATCTCGCCCAGGCCCTTGAACCGGCTGATGGTCCAGCTGCCCTCGCGTACGCCTTCCTTGCGCAGTTTATCGAGGATGGCCGTCAGTTCACCAGCGTCCAGCGCATAGGCCTTAGAGGCAGGCTTCTTGCCGCGCGCCGGCGCGTCGACGCGAAACAACGGCGGACGCGCCACGAACACATGGCCGGCCTCGATGAGCTTGGGGAAGTGGCGGAAGAACAAGGTGAGCAGCAGCACCTGGATGTGCGAGCCGTCCACGTCGGCATCGGCCAGGATGCAGATCTTGCCGTAGCGCAGGCCCGACAGGTCAGGGCTGTCGTTCGGGCCATGCGGGTCGACGCCCACGGCCACCGAGATGTCGTGGATCTCGGTGTTGGCGAACAGCCGGTCGCGCTCGACCTCCCAGGTGTTGAGCACCTTGCCGCGCAGCGGCAGCACGGCCTGGCATTCCTTGTCGCGGCCCATCTTGGCGCTGCCGCCGGCCGAGTCGCCCTCCACCAGAAACACCTCGTTGTGCGAGATGTCGCGGCTTTCGCAGTCGGTCAGCTTGCCTGGGAGCACGGCCACGCCGGAGCCCTTGCGCTTCTCGACCTTCTGGCCGGCGCGCTGGCGCGTCTGCGCAGCGCGGATGGCCAGCTCGGCCAGCTTCTTGCCGTAGTCGACGTGCTGGTTGAGCCACAGCTCGAGCGCCGGGCGCACAAAGCTGGCCACCAGGCGCACGGCGTCGCGCGAGTTCAGCCGCTCCTTGATCTGGCCCTGGAACTGCGGGTCCAGCACCTTGGCCGACAGCACGTAGCTGGCGCGCGCGAACACGTCTTCCGGCAGCAGCTTGACGCCCTTGGGCAACAGCGAATGCAGCTCGATGAAGCTCTTGACGGCCGTGAACAGGCCTTCGCGCAGGCCGGCCTCGTGCGTGCCGCCAGCGCTGGTCGGGATCAGGTTGACGTAGCTCTCGCGCACCACGTGCCCGTCCTCGGTGAAGGCCACCGACCATTGCGCGCCCTCGCCCTCGGCGAAGGTCTCGTTGCTGTCGGCATAACCCGCGCCCTCGAACAGCGGGATCACAGGGTCCGCCGTGAGCGTCTGCGCAAGGTAGTCGGTCAGGCCGCCCTTGTACTGCCAGGTCTGGCTGTCTCGGGTCTTCTCCACGGTCAGCGAGACCGTGACGCCGGGCATCAGCACCGCCTTGCTGCGCAGCAGGTGGGCCAGCTCCTGCATGGGCAGGGCGTCGCTGTCGAAGTACTTGGCGTCGGGCCACACGCGCACCGAGGTGCCGGTCCGGCGGTCGCCCTCGCCGGCCTTGCGCACGACCAGCGGCTCGGCCACGTCGCCGTCGGCGAAGACCAGGCGCGCCACCTGCCCTTCGCGGTGGCTGGTGACCTCCAGCCGTTTGGCCAGCGCGTTGGTGACGGACACGCCCACGCCGTGCAGGCCGCCGGAGAAGCTGTAGGCGCCTCCCTTGCCCTTGTCGAACTTGCCGCCGGCGTGCAGCCGGGTGAACACCAGTTCGATGACGGGCGCGTTTTCTTCGGGGTGCATGCCGAACGGGATGCCGCGGCCGTCGTCGTCGATGCCGACCGAACCGTCGGCGAACAACGTCACGCGGATGCGCTTGCCGTGGCCGGCCAGCGCCTCGTCGGCGGCGTTGTCCAGCACTTCCTGGACCACATGCAGCGGGTTGTCGGTGCGCGTGTACATGCCTGGCCGCTGCTTGACGGGCTCCAGGCCTTTGAGAACTCGGATGGAGGCTTCGCCGTACTGCGGCTGTGCCTTAACGGAGGGTTGGGTTGCCATGGCGCGGGATTGTAGGGTCGCCCAACGATCCCCACTGGATGCAAATACAGACCGGGCGCCTGGGCGACGGCAAGGTTCGCGCAAATTCACTACAGTGCGCGTCCATGACAAGTACAACGAAGACATCCCTGCCGCTGGCCCGCATCCTGATCTGCGGGGGCCTGATCGTGACGCTGTCCATGGGGATCCGCCACGGTTTCGGCTTGTGGCTGCAGCCGATCACGCAGGCGAACGGCTGGACACGCGAAGCCTTCGCCCTGGCCATCGCGGTGCAGAACATCTCCTGGGGCATCGCCGGCATCTTCGCCGGCATGGCGGCCGACCGCTTCGGCGCGTTCCGCGTGCTGCTGGTCTGCGCGGCACTGTACGCGCTGGGCCTGTTCGGCATGGCGCACGCCACCACGCCGCTGATGTTCTCGCTGTCCACGGGCGTGCTGCTGGGCATGGCACAGGCCGGGACCACCTACGCCGTGATCTTCGGTGTGATCGGGCGCAATGTCTCGGCCGAACGGCGATCCTGGGCGATGGGCATCGCGGCCGCGGCCGGTTCGTTCGGCCAGTTCCTGATGGTGCCGGTGGAGGGCTTCCTGATCGCACGCTTCGGCTGGCAGGAGGCGCTTGTGATCCTGGGCGCCGCGGCGCTGCTGATCGTGCCCCTGGCCTTTGCGCTGCGCGAGCCGGGCTTCGCGGGCGCCGCACCGGTCAGGCGCGAGCAGACCATCGGGCAGGCGCTGGCCGAGGCCTTCAAGTACCCGAGCTTCCAGCTGCTGATGGCGGGCTACTTCGTCTGCGGCTTCCAGGTCGTCTTCATCGGCGTGCACCTGCCCAGCTACCTCAAGGACCATGGCCTGTCGCCCCAGGTGGCCAGCTACGCGCTGGCGCTGGTCGGCCTGTTCAACGTGTTCGGCACCTACATCGCCGGCACGCTGGGCCAGCGCATGGCCAAGAAGAACATCCTGTCCTTCATCTACTTCGCGCGTGCAGTGGTCATCACCATTTTCGTGATGGCACCTCTTTCGCCCATGAGCGTGTACCTGTTCGCCGCCACCATGGGCCTGCTGTGGCTGTCCACGGTACCGCCGACCACCGCGGCCGTGGCCTCGATCTTCGGCATCCAGCACCTGTCGATGCTGGGCGGCTTCGTGTTCTTTTCTCACCAGATCGGATCCTTCCTGGGCGTCTGGCTCGGCGGCTACCTGTACGACCGCACTGGCAGCTACGACGTGGTGTGGATGATCACGATCGCGCTGGGCGTGTTCGCCGGCCTCGTGAACCTGCCGGTCAAAGAGGCAGCGATCCGGCGCGGCCCGTCGCTGACGGCGACATGAGCACCGCCGGGCTTTCCCAAGGTGATCGGCACCGCAGCGCGCGGCGCGAAGGTTCTCCAGTGCGCATGGCCCATCTCGTTGCCCGGACCGCCGGCTGGACGGCTGCGCTGGCCGCGCTGGCCGGCGTGTTCCTCATGTACCTGCAGCCCGAGTTCATGGTGGGACTCGCCAACCAGGTCTGGGCCTGCTTTTGAGCACCACCACGCCCCCCGGCCCGCTTCAGCCGCCCTCTGCCTGGGTGAAACGCTGGGCCACACTCATACGACCCGGCGGCCGGGTGCTGGACCTGGCCTGCGGCGCGGGCCGCCATGCCTACTGGCTGCACGCGCGGGGCCTGGCCGTCACGGCAGTCGACCGCTCGCCCGAGGCCCTGGCCGGCCTGGCGCCGCTGGCCGCCGCTGGCGCCGAGGTGCTGCAAGCCGAACTCGAGCAAGGCCCCTGGCCACTCGCGGGCCGCGAGTTCGACGCCGTCGTCGTCACCAACTACCTCTGGCGCCCGCGCCTGGCCGATGTGGTGGCCGCCGTCGGCCCAGGTGGCCTGCTGGTCTACGAGACCTTCGCGCAGGGCCACGAAACCGTCGGCCGACCGGCGCGGCCCGAGTTCCTGCTGCGGCCGGGCGAACTGCTGGACGCGGCCGCGGGCCTGCGTGTGGTGGCCTACGAGGATGGCTTCGTCGCAGAGCATCCGCGCTTCGTGCAGCGCATCGCCGCCATACGGGAAAGCCCCACGGAACTCCCGCCGCGCTACCGGCTCTGAGCACCCTTCCAGCCAGGACCGGCTGGGTAGAATGCGCGTTTTTCCGTTCCACACCGCGGACATGACATCTTCCACCGCCAGCATCACCGGCAGCATCGTCGCCCTCGTCACTCCCATGCACGAGGATGGCAGCGGCGATTACCCGGCGCTGCCATCCACGGG
>CAJYRH010000244.1 GCA_913776795.1 uncultured Pseudorhodoferax sp.
ATTCCGATGGTGCCCGAGACCCTGGTGCAGGACCCCGAACAGGCGGCCGCGGCCGCCTGTTCGGGGTCCTGCACCAGGGTCTCGGGCACCATCGGAATCCCATAGCCGGCCAGCAGCGACTTGGCTCGCCCTTCGGTCAGCACGGTGCCACCGGCTTGCCGCAACGCGCGACGCGTGGCCGCCACCTGCGCAGCAGGCACCAGCGGCGCGGCGGCCGGCGGCGCCACGCGCGCCTGCGCCCACCACCCATGCCAGCGGGCCAGCGCGGCATAGCAGGAACGCATGGAGCGGAACACCGCCACCCGCTCGCACGCCTCGGCCATCCCGCTGCCAGGACCTTCCATCCACTGCGTCAGCCACACCAGGCAGGCCGCCTTGCCCTGCGCACGCGCCACCTCGTCCAGCACCGGGATGCGCGGTGTGCGCGAGTCGCTGGCGGCGACCACCGGCACCAGCAGCACGCCGTACTGCGGGTCCGACAGCACGGCTTCCACGCAGCGGCGGAACGAGGGCAGATCGTTGAGCGCCTGGGCCGTCACATCGCAGGGATTGCGGGCAGACCCGAAATGCGGCAAGGCCGCGCGCAACGCGCTCTGCGTCGCCGGCAGGGGTTGGAGCATCGGCAGGCCGAACAGCTCGGCTTTGCCGGCCGACATGATCGCGGCGCCGCCGGAGGTGGAGACCACGGCAACGCCCGGCGCCAGCGGCGCGGGGCTCTTGGCCAGGAAGGCCGTCGTCTCCACCATGTCCTCGAACTCGTCCACGACGACCATGCCGGCCCGCGCGACCGCCGCTCGCCAGGCCGCATCGGATCCGGCCAGCGAACCCGTGTGGCTGATCGCGGCCTCGGCTCCCTGCGCGCCCGTGGCGATCTTGAACACCACCACGGGCTTGCCGCTGGCGCGCGCCATCGCCGCCGCCTCCAGCAGCCGGGCAGGATCGGCCAGGCCTTCGAAGGTACAGGCGATGGCGGCGCAGCGATCCTCCTGCGCCAGGTAGGCCACGTAGTCCGCCACGTCCACATCGGCGGAGTTGCCGGCACTCAAGGCATGGCTGAACGACACGCCGTGCTCCATCGCCTGCGCCAGCGCGAAGCTCAAGGCACCCGACTGGCTGACCAGGCCGATGGACCGCGGCCTGGGCGCTGCCATCGGCCCGGTGGCAAAGGTCATGGCCGCCCCGTTCAGGTAGTTGGTGATGCCCATCCAGTTGGGTCCCACCAGCAACATGCCGGCGTCCCGGGCGATGTCCACCAGCCGTTGCTGCTCGGCCTGGGACTGCGGCGTGCCCAGCTCCGCATAGCCGGACGCGAACACCATGGCCGCGCCGACACCACGTCGCGCGCAGGCGCGCACGGTGTCCTCGACCTGCTCGCGTGGCACGGCGATCACGGCGCAGTCCGGCACCTCCGGCAGCGCGTCGATGTCCGGATGACACACCTGTCCATCGATCTGCTGGTAGCGGCCATTGATACGGTAGACACGGCCGGAGTACCCCGACAGGTTGAGGACGGCCGCATGGCCGAACGAGCCGGCGCGGCCGGACGCGCCGACCACGGCGATGCTGGCGGGGTCGACCAGGCGGCGCATCGCCGCGGCGCCATGGAGAGGACGTGGCATGCTCAAGCTCCTGCGTGTCGATGCACTACATTGCGGGGCCGATGACGCACGACACCCCGCTTCACCATGCCGACCGGGCATGTACGGACTGAACGATGGAACTTCGTGGCCTGCGCTATTTCATGGCGGTCGCCCAGGAACTGCACTTCGGCCGCGCGGCGGCGCGGCTGCACATCTCCCAGCCGCCGCTGACCGAGCACATCAAGAAGCTGGAGGCCGAACTGGGCGTGCGTCTGTTCGAGCGCACCAAGCGCTCGGTGCGCATCACGCCGGCCGGCGAGGCCTTGCAGCAGGAGGCCAGGCGCCTGCTGGGCGACGTGGAGGATCTGTACCAGGTGGTGCGGCGCGCCGACGAAGGCCTGAACGGCATCCTGCGCACGGGTTTCATGAGCAGTGCGACCTTCGCAGGCGTCGACCGGCTCTCCACGCACCTGCTGCGCCACCTGCCCGGCGTCTCCATCACCTGGCATGGCCTGCCGACCAGTGAGCAGGTGATGGCGCTGCGCGCGCAGCAGCTCGACCTGGGCATCGTGCACCTCCCGGCCGACACCCGGGGCCTGGAGCTGCGCGTGATCGCACGCGGCGACCTCGTCGTCGCCATGCACACGGCACACCCGCTGGCACGGCGCCGCAAGATCGCACTGGCCGAGCTGCGCGACGACAGCTTCGTGCTGTCGCCGCGGCCGAGCGCCCACGGCCTGCACGACCTGATCATCGCCACCTGCCAGCGCGCCGGTTTCAGCCCCCTGATCCGCCACCAGGCGCGCGACATGGTGTCCATCATCAGCATGGTGTCCATCGGTGCCGGCGTGTCCTTGGTGCCCACCTGGCTGGCCGCCAGCAAGTTTCCGAACACCGTCTATGTGCGCCTGAAGGAGCAGGCACCGCAGATCGAACTGGCCGTCGCCTGGAACCCGGAGAATCTGTCGCCCGTGCTGCACCGCACCCTGGAGACGCTGGCGCCGGTCTTCGCGCGGACCGTACAGCGCCAGCAGGCCGCCACGGAGCCGCGGCGCCGCACGGCCCGCGCCTGAGGACCGGCGGACCCGGGTGGGATCGGAAGTCCGGTGCCTCATGCGGCCCTTGCTGCGGGGCCGACCAGCTCCCGCGCGATGATGTCGCGCTGCACCTCGGCGCAGCCGCCGTAGACCGTGGCCGGCCTGGCGATCGCGAACAGCCGGCGGGCGTCCACCTGCACACCGCCATAGGCGCAGCCTCCGACCATGCCGGCGCGTTCGCCGGCCACGTCCACCAGCAGCTCGGTGGCACGCTGGAACACCTCGGACGACAGGATCTTGATCACGGAGTACTCGGTGGTCAGCGTCCGGCCGTCGATCGAGGCTTGGCAAACCTCCTCGTACATCGACACCGCGTCCTGCAGGTCGGCCGCCAGCCGCAGGAAGCGGTCGTCGCTGCGCATCTGCTCCCACAGGCCGAGGGCGTCGACCACCTGCAGCAGATAGCCGAAAGCATGCTGCGCGAACGACGGACTGCCGGTCAGCAGCCGCTCCACCCCCAGCAGGCTCTTGGCCACGTCCCAGCCCTGGTCCACGGCGCCCACGACATTGGCCGCGGGCACCTGCACATCGTCGAAG
>CAJYRH010000245.1 GCA_913776795.1 uncultured Pseudorhodoferax sp.
CGTCGAGCAGCCCGGTCACATCCAGCGCCAGGTTCTGCATGCGGTAGTCTTCCACCACACCCTGTGCACCGGTTTCGCCGTAGCCGCGCAGGTCGGGCGCCAGCACGCCGTACCCTGCGGCGGCCAGGGCCGCGATCTGGTGGCGCCACGAATAGGCCAGTTCCGGAAAGCCGTGCAGCAGCACCACGGTGGGCCGGCCCGGCGCGGGCTCCACCACGCTGGCAGCCAGGGCGATGCCATTGCTCTGCAGGCGGCGCCAGCCCGGCAGGGCCTGGGCGGCGGTGGGGGACGGAGCGGGCGTGTTCATGCCGCGCACTCTAGCGCGGCGGCACCACGGGCGCTGTCGTGTGCGTTGCGGCGCGGTGGGTGGGCGTGTCCGCGCTCAGGCGCCAGCCCAGCCGACCGGCAGGGCCGGGCTGCGCAGACGCGGGGCGCGCTCCGTCGTGCGCGGACCGGGCGCAGCGGGCTGATCGGCCCTGTCGGCCTGCAGGCGAAAGACGGCAACCGCCTGCACGAGCTCGCCGGCCTGCACCTGCAGGCTGGCGGCGGCGGCGGCGCTCTCTTCGACCAGCGCAGCGTTCTGCTGTGTCGTCAGGTCCATCTGCGCGACGGCCTGGCCGATCTGGTCCACACCCAGGCTCTGTTCGTGGCTGGCGGTGCTGATGGCCGCCATGAGTTCCGACACGCGCTGCACCGACGCGACGATCTCCTGCATGGTGCTGCCGGCCCGGTCCACCTGCGCTGTGCCGTCGGCGACGCGGGCCACGCTGTCCGTGATGAGCTGGCGGATCTGCTTGGCTGCCTCGGCACTGCGCTGGGCCAGGCTGCGGACCTCGCCAGCGACGACGGCGAAGCCGCGGCCCTGGTCGCCGGCCCGCGCCGCCTCCACGGCAGCGTTGAGCGCCAGGATGTTGGTCTGGAAGGCGATGCCGTCGATCACGCCGATGATCTCGCTGATCTGGCGCGTGCTGTCGTTGATGCCGTTCATGGTGGCAACCACCTCGCCGACCACCGCACCGCCCCGCACGGCGATGCCCGAGGCGGACACGGCCAGTTCGCCGGCCTGGCGGGCGTTTTCGGCGTTGTGGCGCACCGTGGAGCCCAACTGCTCCATGGCGGCGGAGGTCTGTTCCAGCGCCGACGCCTGCTGTTCGGTGCGCTGGCTCAGGTCGCTGTTGCCCTGGGCGATCTGCGTGCTGGCCACCGACACGCTTTCGGCATTGCCACGCACGGCCTGCACGGTCTCCACCAGGCTCTGCTGCATGCGCTGCAGCGCGGCCAGCAGGCGGCCGGTTTCGTCACGCGCGCCGGAGGCGATGGGCGTGCACAGATCGCCGGCAGCGACCCGGTCGGCGGCCGCCACGGCCTGGCCCAGGGGACGCGTGATGCTGCGGGTGATCCACCATCCGGCCAGCAGCGCCGCTGTCACTGCCAGCAGACACAGCGCGATCAACTCGCCGCGTTGGCGGCCGTAGTCGAGGGCCGCCTGCAACCGCAGGGCCTGCGTGCGTTCCTCCGTGAACTGCGCATAGGCATTGGTGGAGCGCACCAGTGCAGCCAGCAGGGGCCGGCACTCCGAATTCATCCGGGCGATGGCTTGCTCGCGCTGGTTGTTCAGCGCGAGCTCCACGATGGCCAGCGCGACGGGGCCGTACCGCTGCTCCACCTCGCCGATGTCGGCCGCAAGACGGCGTGCCTGCTCGGACGCCTCGGGGTCAGCCGCGACCATGCGTTCCAGCTGGGCGAGGTTCGCCTGCACCTCCTGGTGCGACGCGGTGACGGCGGCCTTCTCGGCGGCCAGGTCCGCGGCCTGCGTCACGAGAACCAGGTTGCGCGCGGCGATGGCGCGGTCGTCGACCGCGGCACGCACGTGGGCTGCCACGGTGGCGCGGGCGTTCAGTCCCTGGGTGTAGTGCAGGAAGCGCTCGTTGGCTGCGCCCAGTTCCACCAATGCCAGGGCGGCCACGGCGATGACCAGGGTGGCCAGGATGCCGAATGCCAGGGTAAGGCGGGCGCGGATGCTCAGGTTGTTCAACATGTTGTGTCCTGTGGTCTGGGGTCCCGAGTCCCGGGACACAGGCAATGTAGGCAACCATGGCGCAGCAAATGTCGCGCAACTGTGACGCAAGACCGTGCGTGTACCCGCCTGCCCACGGTGTCGGCCGCTCGCGCCGGCGGACGGCCACGACCGCAGCCGGTGCCACAGTCTCTCCACACTTGAACGGCCCGGCTGCCCAGAATCTGCCGCATGGCTTGGCGACTCTGCATGCGGGTGCTCGGTGTCGGGGCGCTCTGGCGGCCGCGCACACCAGGACTGTGCGCCCAACGGCACCACGACACGGGCGCGCAAAAAATGATAGAAATGATAAGGGCGCTGGCGCCTGTTCTTTCAGCGCGCTGCGCTGCCGTCCCCGGAGCCGTCGCAGAGCGCCGCGCGCAGCGCCGGCCAATGCGTCTGCACGGCCGACCAGTCGCCGGCCTGGCAGCCGGCGTCGATGGCCTTGGCGCTGTGCGCTCCCGAGGCATGGCCCAGGGAAAGCAATACGGTCTTGAGGTTGTGCGCCAACCGACACATGGCCACCCGGTCGCTCGCGGCGAAAGCGCGCTCACCCTCGGCGAGGTCGTGCACGAATTGCGCCTCGCAGGCGGCACGGTAGGCGTTGTACAGGCGCGCATTGCCGCCGAAGTACGCCTGCACCACGTCGGCCGGCGGTGGGGGCTGCGGCGGGTCCGGTGGCACATGTCGCGGCAGGACTGCCTGGGCGGTGTGCGCCGGCAGCGATGCGGTGGCGATGGCGTCGCGCACGCACTGGCGCAGCTGCGCCAGGGGCACCGGCTTGTCCAGCATCCGCCAGGCTCCGAGCTGCAGCAGCTCGGCCCGCACCGGTTCGGCGAGGCCGGCGCTGAGCACCGCCACGCGGGGCCCGCCGCCCAGGCCCGGCTGGCGCTGCAGGTGGCGGACCAAGTCCCGTCCGGAGGCACCGTGCAGCATCAGGTCGGTCAGCACCAGCGCAAAGGGTGCGGCCTCAAGCCAGGCGATGGCCTGCGCCACGTTGTCCGTCATGTGCAATGCGATGCCGAGGTCCTCCAACGCCGCTTCGACGAAGCGGCGCACCGCAGGCTCGTCCTCCACGAGCAGCACGGCCGGCACGTTCATGGCGCCTGGCTGTCTTGCGCCGCGGCAAGCGCCTGCGCCAGCAGCGCCGGCAGTTCGGTGGCCAGATGCGGCTTGTGCACCAGCGGAACGCCGGCGAGGGCGTACGCATGGGGCGCACGTTCGGCCGCGTCGAGCGAGGTGATGACGATGAGCCGGCTGCCCGCGAACTGCGGCTGCGACCGCAGCGTGGCGATCAGCGTGGGTCCGTCGATGCCGGGCAGCAGGATGTCCACGACCAGCACCTGGGGCTGCAATCGTCCATACAGCATGAGGCCGGTGATGCCGTCGCCCGCCACGTGCAGGTCGACGCCCGGGAACGCGTCCTGCACCAGCAGCGCGACCAGCCGCTGGAAGTGCACGGAATCCTCGATCAGCAGCACCCGCGGGCGCGCCGCTGCTGCCGCCGGCGGCCTGGCCGCCGGCGCGCCACCGCGCTGCGCCGCCCACTGCTGCACCGAAGCGCGGGCAATGCGCCGGTGGCCGCCCGGTGTCTTCCAGGCCAGCAGTTCGCCCCGGTCCACCATCAGTTGCACCGAGCGCACCGCCAGGCCCAGCAGGCGCGCGGCCTGCAGCGTCGTGAGCGTGTCCCCGCCCGATGCTTGCTGTGCCACTTCTGCGCGTGCGGTTTTGCCGACTTTCTGCATGTCTGACCAGTCTAACAGCTGGAATTCGATTTATTTGATAGATATGATTTCTGCCATACCGTTTCGAAGGAACATCCCATGCGCAAGATCCTGATCGTTGAAGACCACGCGGACATCCGCAAGCTGCTGCGCATGACGCTGGAGTTCGAGGACTACGACATCCAGGAGGCCGGCACCGGCGATCTGGGCCTGCAGATGGCGCGCCAGGGCGCACCGGACATGGTCCTGCTGGACATCATGATGCCCGGGCAGCTCAACGGCCTGGAGGTGTGCCGCCTCATCAAGCGCGATGCTGCGCTGCGCCACACCAAGGTGGTGATGCTGACCGCGCGCGGCCAGAGCAGCGACCGCGCGGCCGGCCTGCAGGCCGGGGCGGACGATTACCTCGTCAAGCCTTTCTCGACGCTGCAGGTCCTGGAGACGCTGCGCCGGGTCGAGGCCGAGGCGTGACAGCGGTGCTGGCGGCCGACGCGGCGCGCGCAGCCGCGCCAGATGCATCGCGCTGCTTCGAACCGGCTGCCACGGCGCAGATGGAGCGTCTGGTGGCCGACTTCGGCCGCATGTACCGCGAACGCAACGAGGCGCTGGAGCAGATCGCGCGGGCCCACCACGAATGCCTGCTGCGCCTGGCACTGGCGGCGGACTTCAAGGACGACGACACCGGCGTGCACATCGTGCGCATCGGCTTCCTCGCCGAAGCGCTGGCCCTCGCCCTGGGCGAGACGCCGGCGCAGGCGTGCATGCTGCGCAAGGCCGCGCCCATGCACGACATCGGCAAGATCGGCACGCCCGACGCGGTGCTCAAGAAGGCCGGCCCGCTCACGCCAGACGAGCGCACCGTCATGAACCGCCATCCGCAGGTCGGCGAGAGCATCCTGGGCCGCTCGGGCATCGCGCTGTTCGAACTGGCCGCGCAGGTGGCGCTGAACCACCACGAGCGCCACGACGGCACCGGCTACCCGCATGGGCGCGCAGGTGACGCCATCCCGCTCGCTGCCCGGATCACTTCGGTGGTCGACTTCTACGACGCGCTGACCATGGACCGCGTCTACCGCAAGGCCTTCGCGCCCCAGGCCGCGCTGGCCATGCTGGTGGAAGAGCGCGGCAAGGCCTTCGACCCGCGCGTGGTCGACGCTTTCGTCGGCGCCTTCGACGCGCTGGAAGCCCTGCGCCAGTCCATCAACGCGAAGGGCCTGGACTTCCATGCCCTGCTTGATGCCCGCTGATTTTTCG
>CAJYRH010000246.1 GCA_913776795.1 uncultured Pseudorhodoferax sp.
ACCGCCACCACCGCCGCTACCGCATCACCGAGGGCTCCGAGGAGATCCAGATGCGCAAGGTGGCAGGGCACCTGTTCGGCTACATGGGCGCGGGCAAGCACTGAGTTCCTTCCACCAGCAACAGCGAGACGAGGAGACAAGCATGCAGTTGAACCGACGACAGATCGCCCTGGCTGCCGCGGCCGTGCTGGCGCCGGGCCTGGCCCTCGCGCAGAAGAAATACGACCCCGGCGCCAGCGACACCGAGATCGTGCTGGGCATGCCGATGCCGCTGTCGGGCCCGGTCTCGGGCTACGCCATCGTGGGCAAGGTGGCCGAGGCCTACTTCAAGCAGCTCAACGAGCAGGGCGGCATCAACGGCCGCAAGGTCAGGCTCCTGATCTACGACGACCAGTACTCACCGCCCAAGACCGTGGAGGTGGCGCGCCGCATGGTCGAGCAGGACCAGATCCTGGCCATGTTCGGCAACCTGGGCACGGCGCCCAACCTCGCGATCCAGCGCTACATGAACGCGAAGAAGGTGCCGCAGCTGTTCGTGCAGAGCGGGGCCAGCCAGTTCAACGACGGCGAGAAGTTTCCCTGGACTTCGCCCTACCTGGGCAGCTACCAGGGCGAGGGCCGCGTGTTCGCAGCCCACATCCTCGCGAACAGGCCCGATGCCAAGGTGGCGCTGCTGATGCAGAACGACGACCTGGGCCGCGAGATCCAGAAGGGCCTGCAGCAGGGGCTGGCCGGCAAAAGCGCCAAGCTGGTCGCGCAGGCCAGCTTCGAGGTGACCGATCCGACAGTGGACTCGCAGATCGTGCAGCTCAAAAGCGCGGGCGCCGACGTGCTGGTGCTGGCCGCCACGGCCCGCACCGTGGCCCAGGCGCTGCGCAAGACCGCCGAACTCGGCTGGGAGCCCGACCGCTACGTGAACCTGGCGGGCAGCTCGGTGAAGATGGCGCTGGAGCCGGCCGGCCCGGACAAGGCCAAGGGCGTGATCACGCTGTCGGCCTGGAAGGAGCCGGCCGCCAAGCGCTGGGCCGCCGATCCCGAGATGCAGGCCTACCTGAACCTGCTCAAGACCCATGCGCCGGGCGTGGACCCGAACAATTCGTCTGGCGTGTCGGGCTACGTGGTGGCCCAGCTCATGGCCCACATCCTGCGCGAGTGCGGCGACGAGCTCACGCGCGACAACGTGCGCCGCATCGCCAGCAGCCTGAAGCAGCCAAAGATCGCCATGCTGCTGCCCGGCGTCAGCATCAGCACCAGCGCGCAGGACCTGCACGTGTTCGCCGCGCTGCAGCCGGTGCGCTACAACGGGGTCGACCTCGACCCCATCGGTTCCGTCCTGAGTTTGAAATGAAACCGCCCCCGTTTGAATTTCTCACTGCGTGTAGAAATCCCATCCCCCCTCCAGGGGGTGCCGCGAGCGCCCGGGCAGAGCCCGTTGCGCCGCGTCTGCTGGCATGGCCTGCTCCGCGGCCATCGGAACGGCGGCTTGCGTGCCGCCCAGCGTCGTCAGTGCGGCGCGCTCGTGCAACCGAAAGTTGAAAGGTATCCATGACCATCGAAAACCCCCTGCTCGAAGAGCGCCACGGCGACGTGCTCGTCATCAGCCTGAACATTCCCGAGCGGCTGAACCCGATCGCGCGCGAACTGCAGCACGCGCTGCGCGCGCGGCTGGCCGCGCTGCGCGAAGACCGCAGCGTGGCTGCTCTGGTGCTGACCGGGGCCGGCCGCGCGTTCTGCGTAGGCGCCGACCTGTCCAGCAACATGGCCGGCACGGGCGTTTCCATCGGCCAGGCCAGCTACGAGACCATGGAGGCCTTGTCCAATCGCATCGTCGAGGACCTGCGCACCCTGCCCATGCCGGTGGTCAGCGCGGTCAATGGCCCGGCGGCCGGCGCAGGCGTGGGCATCGCGCTAGCGGCCGACGTGGTGCTGGCCGCGCGCTCGGCCTACTTCTACCTGCCCTTCATGCCCAAGCTGGGCATCGTGCCCGACCTGGGCACGACCTGGTTCCTGGAGCGCTTCGTCGGTCGCGCGCGCGCGGTCGGCATGACCATGCTGAACGAAAAGCTGTCCGCCGAGCAGGCCGCCCAGTGGGGCTTGATCTGGGCTGTGGCGGACGACGCGGATCTGCGCGGCCAGGCGCTGGCGCTGGCGCAGCGCCTGGCCAGGCTGCCCGCGCACGCGGCACGCGAGGTGCGCGCGGCCTACGATTCGGCGGGCCGCGTCTCGCTGGTGGAGCAGATGCGCTATGAGGCCGAGCGCCAGCGCGAGCTGCTCGATGCGCCGTCCTTTGCTGAGGGGGTGCAAGCATTTCGCGAGAAAAGAGATCCAATCTTTCCGAGAAATTGATCAGTTTTTGGACATGTAGGCCCGATGGGCGAGAATGCGCAGCGTCATGCTCAAGCGCGTTCCCGTCTCCGATCTGACTCTGGGGATGTTCCTGCACCGTTTCGACGGCGCCTGGATGGACCATCCGTTCTGGCGTCAGAACTTTTTGCTCGAATCCGCCGAGGAGCTCGGTCGCATCCGGGCGTCCGGCGTGCAAGCCGCCTGGATCGATGTGGCGCGCGGCGCGCCGCCCGAGGCGGTACCTGCGTCCCTGCCGGCCGTTGCTGCAGAGCGGGCCCGGCCCACGCCCGACAAGCGTCAGCCGACCGGCATGGAGGACGAACTGCGCACCGCCGTCAAGCTCTGCGGGCAGGCGCGCGACTGCATCACCAGCGTGTTCGAGGCGGCGCGGATGGGGCGCCTGACCGACTCGTCGGCCGCGCGCGGCCTGGTCGAGGACGTTTGCGACTCGGTGCTGCGCAATCCGGGTGCGCTCATCAGCCTGGCGCGGCTCAAGACCGCAGACAGCTACACCTACATGCACTCGGTGGCGGTGTGCGCGCTGATGGTGGCGCTGGCGACCCAGCTCGGCCTGGACGAACAGGAGACGCGCGAGGCCGGCCTGGCCGGGCTGCTGCACGACATCGGCAAGGCCAAGGTGCCCCTGTCCATCCTGAACAAGCCCGGCAGGTTGACCGACGAGGAGTTCGACATCGTGCGTGGCCATTCCGCCCACGGCCATGCCATGCTGCTGGCATGCGGCGACGTGGGCGAGGGCGTGCTGGACGCCTGTCTGCACCACCACGAGAAGATGGACGGCACCGGCTATCCGCACCGCCTGCAGGCAGGCGCCATCAGCCGCATCGCGTGCATGGCGGCGATCTGCGATGTCTACGACGCGGTGACCTCCGACCGCTCCTACAAGAAGGCCTGGGATCCGGCCGAGGCCGTGCGGCGCATGGCCGAGTGGGCCGGCGGGCACTTCGACAGGTCGCTGTTCCAGGCCTTCGTCAAGAGTGTGGGCATCTACCCGGTGGGCTCGCTCGTGCGCCTCAGCTCGGGCCGGATCGCTGTGGTGGTGGACCAGTCGCCCGCGCTGACCACGCCCAAGGTCAAGGTGTTCTTCTCGACCAAGGCGCAGCTGCGGCTGGTGCCGGAAGTCCTGGACCTGTCGCGCACGGTGAACGAGAAGATCGTCGCGCGCGAAGACCCGGCGCAGTGGTGCTTTGCAGAGCTCGACGAACTGTGGGCGGGCTTCCCCGTGCGTCCATGGTGATGCCGGCCGCACGCCCCGCGTTGCGCACCGTGGCGCTGTTCGAGGCCGCCAAGGGCCTGCTTGCGCTGCTGGGTGCGTCCGGGCTGCTGTTGTTCGCGCACCGCGACCTGCAGGCACTGGCGCTGGGCCTGCTGGAGCACATGCACCTGAACCCGGCGGCGCGTTACCCGCACATCTTCGTGCAGGCCGTCGAGCACCTCCAGGAACAGAAGCTCACCTGGGTGGCGCTGGGCGCGGCAGGCTATGCGCTGCTGCGCCTGGCCGAAGGCTACGGTCTGTGGCGCGGGCGTGCCTGGGCCGAGTGGCTGGCGGCGGCCAGCGGCGCCATCTACCTGCCGTTCGAGGTGGCCGAACTGCTGCGCCGGCCGGGCTGGCTCAGCATCTCGCTGCTGCTGCTCAATGCGGGCATCGTGGTGCTGATGCTGCGCGCGCTGCGCCAGCGGGGTGCGCGACCGCGCTGGCGGCCCTGAGCCGCGGCCGCTGGCTGCAAGGCATCGGCACTGCGCAGGCAGGGCCGGACAGGGCAGGGTGCGCTGACGGCACAGGCGGCACGGGCGGCACAGGCTGCATACTTGCCGCAATGCTTTCCAAGACCGCTTCCCTCGAAGACATCCAGCGCGCATTCGTCGCGCGCACGCCGCAGATGGCCGACATCGGCCTGGCCGTGACGTCCATTGCGGCCGGAAGGGCAGAGATGCGCCTGCCCGACCGGCCCGACTGGGTGGGCGACCCCGGTCGCGCACTGCTGCATCCGGGCCCGCTGATCGTGCTGGCCGATTCAAGCTGCGGCCTGGCCGTGGCCTCGGCCCTGACCGATCGCAAGCCCATCGCCACGCTGGACCTGCGCATGGACTACCTGCGCCGTGCCGGGCCGGGCGAGGATCTGCATTGCGCCGCGCACTGCCACCGGATGACGCCCAACGTGGCGTTCGTGCGCGGCGAAGTCTGGCAGTCCTCGCGCGAGGAGCCCGTCGCCACGGTCCAGGCGGCGTTCATGCTGGCCACCCCTGCACGGCGCCAGGCCGCAGCGCCTGACCGACCTGCCGGCGCGGCCGGTTCGGCTGCCGTGGCGTCCTGGGCAGCGCCGGCCGTCGATGCCGCGGTGCCGGGTGGCCTGGACATTCCCTACGCGAACTACCTGGGAATCCGCCAGGCTGCGGACCGGGGGACGCCGCTGTACCGCCTGCCGTTCCAGCCCAGGCTGGTCGGCAACCCCCAGCTGCCAGCCTTGCATGGCGGCGTGGTGGCCGGCTTCGCCGAGAGCGCGGCCACCCTGCATTTGATCGAGGCCATCGGCGGCGCCAAGTTTCCCAAGTGCATCGACTTCTCGATCGACTACCTGCGCAGCGGACGGCCGGAGGACACCTTCGCGGCCTGCGAGATCGTGCGCCTGGGCGCGCGCGTGGCCCTGGTGCAGGTCCGCTGCTGGCAGGGCAAGGGGCCGGACCAGCCGATCACGGTGGCCCGGGGCAATTTCCTGCTGACCGAGCCGGCCTGAGGCGGCGAACAGCGCGTGCCGGGCGCGCATGCCGGGTGCGGCTGGGCGCCAGCTTGGAGCAGGACGCCGACGCGCTGGAGCGCAGCAACGGCTTGCGCGCCAGGACCAGGAGACTTCGGGCGGCCAGCAGACCGGTGCGGCGCCCCCACGCGATGCGTCGGACACGCCGGTTGGCGGCGCCGGCGTGTGGCGGACGGCTCCGGCGGTGTGGCGCGAGAATGCACGGATGCCCACCACGCTTGCCGACTACCGCGCCCTGTTCCTGAACGGCGTGCCCATGATGGACGTGCGCGCGCCCGTCGAATTCGCGCAGGGTGCTTTTCCCGGCGTCGTCAACCGGCCGCTCATGGACGATGGAGAGCGCCGGCAGGTCGGCACCTGCTACGTGCAGCAGGGGCAGCAGGCGGCCATCGCGCTGGGCCACCAGCTGGTGTCTGGCGCTGTGAAGCGCGAGCGCATCGCGGCCTGGGCCGCGTTCGCGCAGGCCCACCCCGATGGCGTCCTGTACTGCTTCCGCGGCGGCCTGCGTTCGCAGATCGCGCAGCAGTGGCTGCAGGCCGAGGCCGGCATCGCCTACCCACGCGTGGAGGGCGGCTACAAGGCAATGCGCGGCTTTCTGCTGCAGACCACGCAGGAGGCGGCGGCGCAGTGCGGCTTCCATGTGCTGAGCGGACTGACGGGCACCGGAAAGACCGAGGTGCTGGCGGCGCTGGCCGGCGGCCTCGACCTGGAAGGCCACGCCAACCACCGCGGATCCAGCTTCGGCGCGCGCGCCACGGCGCAGCCGGCGCAGATCGACTTCGAGAGCCGCCTGGCGGTCGACATCCTGCGCCAGCGTGCCGGCGGGCAGCAGCATTTCGTGGTGGAGGACGAGGGCCGGCACGTGGGCACCTGCTCGGTGCCGCTCGAACTGCGGCTGCGCCTGGAGCAGGTGCCGCTGGTCTGCCTGACCGACAGCTTCGAGGCCCGGGTGGAACGCATCCTGAACGATTACGTCCTGCGGCAGGCTGCCGATTTCCTGGCCGTGCATGGCGCAGAGCAGGGCGCCGAGCGTTTTGCGGCCCGGCTGCTGGAGAGCCTTGCGAGGCTGGCCAAGCGGCTGGGCGGCGCGCAGTACCAGCGGCTGCAGGGTGTGATGCGGCAGGCGCTGGCCGAGCAGCTGGACACGGGCCGTGTCGACGGGCACCGCGAGTGGATCGCCGTGCTCATGCGCCAGTATTACGACCCGATGTACGCCTACCAGCGCCAAACCCGCGCCGAACGCGTCGTGTTCGAGGGGGACCGGGTGGCCGTGCTCGACTACCTGCGCGATCGCCTGGCAGCGGCCTGAGCCCTCAGGCGACCCGGCGGTCGCGCCCTGCCCAGTGCTGCTCGCGCAACTTGTACTTGAGCAGCTTGCCGGCCGGCGACAGCGGGATCGCGTCCACGAATTCCACGCTGCGCGGGCATTTGTAGCCGGCGATCAGCTGCTTGCAGTGGGCGATGAGTGCCTCCGCCGTGAACAATGCGTCGGCGCGCAGCACGACGACGGCGTGCACGCGTTCGCCCCATGCGTCGTCGGGCACGCCGATCACCGCGGACATCGAGACCTGGGGCAGTTGCGCGATGGCGTTCTCGACCTCGGCCGAGTAGACGTTCTCGCCGCCGGTGACCACCATGTCCTTGAGCCGGTCGACCACGTAGACGAAGCCGTCTTCGTCCATCATGCCGCCGTCGCCGGTGTGCATCCAGCCATCGCGCAGCACCTCGGCGGTCTGCTCGGGCTTGTTCCAGTAGCCCTGCATGACCATGGGGCCGCGCGCGGCGATCTCGCCCACGGTGCCGTTGGGCACGGGCTGGCCCGCGCGGTCGACGATGCGCACTTCGGCGATCGGCACGGGCCGGCCGGCCGAGCGGCGGCGCGCGGCCGGCTGGTCGGGCGCGTGGCACCAGGCCGGCAGTGCGGTGATGACGGGCGACAGCTCGGTCATGCCGTAGAGCTGGCAGAAGCGTGCGCCGGGCAGCTTGTCGAGCGCCTGCAGCAGCAGCG
>CAJYRH010000247.1 GCA_913776795.1 uncultured Pseudorhodoferax sp.
AGCTGCACTTCGGTGTCAGGGTCCTGCGCAGCACGGCGCTCCAGCGGGGGGCGCAGGACCCTGACACCGAGGTGCAGCTGCGCGCCGATGCCCAGGTACCGTACGGCAAGGGCGTGGAGCTGATGGACATGGTGCAGGCGGCCGGCCTGTCGCGCATCGGCTTCGTCGCAGAGCGCAAGCCGGCGCGCTGAACCTAAAATCCAACGCCGGCCCCGCGCCGCCCGCTGTCCCGCCTTTTCCCGCCTGTCGCACCGTGCGACGCGCCGAACGCCTCCCATGCAAGACAAGTACAACCATCTCGAAGTCGAACCCGCCGCCCAGGCGCACTGGAGCGCGCGCAACGCCTACCGTGTGGACGAGGAGGCAGGCCGCCCGAAGTTCTACGCCTGCTCCATGCTGCCCTACCCGAGCGGCAAGCTGCACATGGGCCACGTGCGCAATTACACGATCAACGACATGCTCACGCGCCAGCTGCGCATGAACGGCCACAACGTGCTGATGCCCATGGGCTGGGACGCCTTCGGCCTGCCGGCCGAGAACGCGGCGCTCAAGAACGGCGTGCCGCCGGCGCAGTGGACCTACGACAACATCTCCTACATGAAGAAGCAGATGCAGGCGATGGGGCTGGCCATCGACTGGTCGCGCGAGGTTGCCACCTGCGATCCGGGCTACTACCGCTGGAACCAGTGGCTGTTCCTGAAGTTGCTCGAGAAGGGCATCGCGTACCGCAAGACCCAGGTCGTCAACTGGGACCCGGTGGACCAGACCGTTCTGGCCAACGAGCAGGTCATCGACGGCAAGGGCTGGCGCACGGGCGCCGTGGTCGAGAAGCGCGAGATCCCGGGCTACTACCTCAAGATCACCGACTACGCCGAAGAGCTGCTGGACCATGTGCAGAACAAGCTGCCGGGCTGGCCGGAGCGTGTCAAGCTCATGCAGGAGAACTGGATCGGCAAGAGCGAGGGCGTGCGCTTCGCCTTCACGCACGGCATCCACGCCGCCGACGGCCAGTTGATCGGCGATGGCCGCATGTACGTCTTCACGACGCGTGCCGACACCATCATGGGCGTGACCTTCTGCGCCGTGGCGCCCGAGCACCCGCTGGCCGCGCACGCCGCCGCCACGAACCCGGCGCTGGCCGACTTCATCGAACGCTGCAAGCAGGGCGGCACGACCGAAGCCGAACTGGCGCTGCGCGAGAAGGAGGGCATGGCCACCGGCCTGTCCGTCGTGCACCCGATCAGCGGCCAGGACGTGCCGCTGTGGGTCGGCAACTACGTGCTGATGGGCTACGGCGACGGCGCCGTGATGGGCGTGCCCGCGCACGACGAGCGCGATTTCGCCTTCGCACTCAAGTACCACCTGCCGATCACGCAGGTCGTGCACGTGGACGGCGAGCACTACGACTACCAGCAGTGGCAGGACTGGTACGGCGACAAGCAGCGCGGCGTGACCATCAACTCCGACATCTTCAGTGGCCTGGAGTACCGCGACGCCGTCGACGCCGTGGCGCGCGCGCTGGCCGAGAAAGGCCTTGGCGAGAAGAAGACCACCTGGCGCCTGCGCGACTGGGGCGTGAGCCGCCAGCGTTACTGGGGAACGCCGATCCCCATCATTCACTGCGCCGAGCACGGCGCCGTGCCCGTGCCGGAGAAGGACCTGCCCGTGGTGCTGCCGCAGGACTGCGTGCCCGACGGCTCGGGCAATCCGCTGCACAAGCACGAAGGCTTCCACGCCGGCGTGACCTGCCCGGTCTGCGGCAAGGCCGCGCGCCGCGAAACCGACACCATGGACACCTTCGTGGACTCGTCCTGGTACTTCATGCGCTACTGCGACCCGGCGCTGGACCAGGCCATGGTCGGCGACGGCACGGCCTACTGGATGCGCGACCAACACCTGCGCGCCGGCGGCAGCGGCATGGACCAGTACATCGGCGGCATCGAGCACGCCATCCTGCACCTGCTGTATGCGCGCTTCTGGACCAAGGTCATGCGTGACCTGGGCCTCGTGACCATCGACGAGCCCTTCACCAAGCTGCTGACGCAAGGCATGGTGCTCAACCACATCTACAGCCGGCGCACGGACAAGGGTGGCAAGGAGTACTTCTGGCCGCACGACGTGGAGCACGTGCTCGACGAAGGCGGCAAGATCGTCGGCGCGAAGCTCAAGAACGCGGTCGGCGACCTGCCCGCGGGCACGGCCATCGACTACGAGGGCGTGGGCACCATGTCCAAGTCCAAGAACAACGGTGTCGATCCGCAGGAGCTGATCGAGAAGTACGGCGCCGACACGGCCCGCCTGTACACCATGTTCACGGCGCCGCCCGAGGCCACGCTCGAGTGGAACGACGCCGCTGTCGAAGGCAGCTACCGCTTCCTGCGCCGGGTCTGGAACTTCGGCGTCAAGCTGGCGGCCAGCGACTTCTCCACGGCGCTCGAAGCCGCGCACGGCGCCACCAGCCTGAAGGACGTGCTCTTCGGCAAGGAAGCCAAGGCGCTGCGGCTGGAAGTGCACAGCGTGCTCAAGCAGATCGACTACGACTACCAGCGCATGCAGTACAACACCGTGGTCTCCGGCG
>CAJYRH010000248.1 GCA_913776795.1 uncultured Pseudorhodoferax sp.
CCCGCTTCTCGTCCTGCCTGCCCTTGCGGTGCTGGATGTTCGCCCATTTGCTGTGTCCGGCCACGAAGGCTCCTTCTATCGTCTGATTTAATCTCGGCCGCGGATTTTACTTTTCGATTGAAGGACACCCAGCCATGGCCGAGCCGCTCGTGATCGCCAAGAACGCCACCACCGAATGCGCGCTGCTTCCCGGTCTGGCGAACCGGCATGGCCTGGTCACTGGCGCCACGGGCACGGGCAAGACGGTCTCTCTGCAGACGCTGGCCGAGAGCTTCTCCAGGATCGGAGTTCCGGTGTTCATGGCGGATGTCAAGGGCGACCTCACGGGCATCAGCCAGGAAGGCACGCCGAACGCCAAGATGGCCGCCATCCTGGGAGAGCGCGGCATCACCCCGCCCGCACCGATGGCCTGTCCCGTGCAGCTGTGGGACGTGTTCGGCGAGCAGGGCCACCCGGTCCGCGCCACCATCTCCGACATGGGCCCGCTGCTGCTGGCGCGCATGTTGAACCTGAACGAGACACAGGCCGGCGTGCTGAACCTGGTCTTCAAGATCGCCGACGACAGCGGCATGCTGCTGCTCGATCTGAAGGACCTGCGTGCGATGCTCCAGCACGTGGGCGAGAACGCCAAGGCCTTCACGACCGAGTACGGCAACATCAGCGCCGCCAGCGTGGGCGCCATCCAGCGCGGCCTGCTGCAGATCGAAGGCCAGGGCGGAGACAAGTTCTTCGGCGAGCCCATGCTGGACATCGCCGACTTCATGCAGACCGATGGCGACGGCCACGGCCTGGTCAACGTGCTGGCGGCCGACAGGCTCATGAACTCGCCGCGGCTGTACGCCACCTTTTTGCTGTGGCTGCTGTCCGAGCTGTTCGAGCAGCTGCCCGAGATCGGCGACCCCGACCAGCCCAAGCTGGTGTTCTTCTTCGACGAGGCGCACCTGCTGTTCAACGAGGCGCCCAAGGTGCTCGTCGAGCGCACCGAGCTCGTGGTGCGGCTGGTGCGTTCCAAGGGCGTGGGCGTGTATTTCGTGACGCAGAACCCGCTGGACATCCCCGACACGGTGCTGGCCCAGCTCGGCAACCGAGTGCAGCATGCGCTGCGCGCCTTCACGCCGCGCGACCAGAAAGCCGTCAAGGCCACGGCCTCCACCATGCGGCAGAAGCCGGGCCTGGACATCGAGGCCGCGATCACGGAGCTGGCCGTGGGCGAGGCGCTGGTCAGCCTGCTCGACGCCAAGGGCCGCCCCGGCATCACCGAGCGCGCCTACATGCTGCCACCGGGCAGCCAGGTCGGTCCGATCACGCCGCAGCAGCGCCAGGCGCTGATCGCCGGCTCGCTGGTGGCGGGCGTGTACGAGAAGGTGGTCGACCGCGAATCGGCCTACGAGAAGCTCAAGGGCCGGGCCGAGGATGCCGCCGCCGGCGCTGCGCAAGCCAAGGCCGGCGCCGGTGCGCGCCAGGACAGTGGCGGCAGCAGCACCATGATGGACGGCCTCAACGACCTGCTGTTCGGCAGCACCGGCCCGCGCGGCGGCAAGCGCGACGGGCTGGTGCAGACCATGGCCAAGTCCACCATGCGCACCATGGGCACGAAGATCGGCAACGAGATCCTGCGCGGCGTGCTGGGCGGCATCTTCGGCGGCCGAAAGCGCTGACGCCTTGGATTCCCTGACACAGGTGGTGCTGGGCGGCAGCGTGGCCGCCATGGCCGTGCCCGCCGCCCACCGGCGGCGCGCCCTGCTGGCCGGCGCGGTGCTGGGCACGCTGCCCGACCTGGACAGCTTTCCGATGCGCTGGATGGGCGTTGACGCCGTGACGCTGGTCACCTGGCACCGCGGCCCCTCGCACGCCCTGCCCGTGCTGGCGCTGTTCGGGCTGCTGCTGTGGTGGCTGCTCAGGCGCTGGTGGTCGCCCGTGCGTGCGTCGCCGCGCCGCTGGCTGCTGGCGATCTGGCTCGCACTGCTGACGCATCCGCTGCTGGACGCGTTCACGGTCTACGGCACGCAGCTGTGGTGGCCGCTGCCGCCTCGGCCCACGATGTGGTCCAGCGTGTTCATCATCGACCCGGCCTACACGCTGCCGCTGCTGACGGCCTTCGTCGCGGTGCTCATCCTGGGCGTCCGACCCGCGGCGCGCGGCTTTCTGGCCGTGGGGCTGCTGCTGTCCAGCGCCTACCTGGGCTGGTCGCTGCTGGCCAAGACGCTGGTCGACCGCGACGCGCGTGCCGCGTTGGCCGCGCAGGGACTGGCCGACGTCCCCTTCTTCTCCACCCCCACGCCGTTCAACACGCTGCTGTGGCGCGTCGTCGCCCTGACGCCGGACGGCATGCTGGAAGGTTACCGTTCGCTGCTGGCGGACCGCGGCCCGCTTCGCTTCGGACGCCATGCCGGCGAGACGGCCGCCCTGCAGGCCCTGGCCGGGACGCCGGCCGTCGCGCGGCTGCGCTGGTTCGCGAGCGGCTTCCTGCTGGCCAATGCGGAGGGTGACAGCCTGCTGCTGTCGGACCTGCGCATGGGCGCGGCGCCGTTCTACAGCTTTCGCTACCGCATTGCCGAGCGCGCCGGGCCGCAGGCGCCCTGGATGCCGGTCACGCCCACCACCCTGCCCGCGCCTGCACAGGCGCGCGGCATCGTCGTGCGCGGCACCTGGCATCGGCTCTGGCACGAGCCGCCGTTCTCGTTCACCCGCTACCTCCCCTCCACCCCCTGACGGACCTGCACCATGCACCGCCTGTTGACTGCACCCAAGGAGACGCTGGCATGACGCTCGCGATGTCCTGGGACGAATGGACCGCACATGACGGCACGGCCCTGGCCGCCCGCGTGCGCGCCGGCGAACTGACGCCAGCCGAACTTGCGGCCCAGGCCGTGGCCGGCATCGCGCGCACCAATGGCCAGACCAGCGCCGTGGTCGAGGTCTTCGACGACGTCGTCGAAGACCCGATGAAGGACGGGATGAACCCGGATGGCGTCTTCGCGGGCCTGCCCTACCTCATGAAGGACCTCGGCCCCACGCTGAAGGGCCGGCTGCAGGAGATGGGCTCGCAGCTCATGCAAGGGAACCGCGCCGTCGCCGACAGCTTCCTGGCCGGCAGGCTGCGGCAGGCCGGGCTCAACATCATCGGCCGCACGACCACGCCCGAGTTCGGCGTCTGCAGCTCGGTCGAGAACGACCTCTTCGTCACCCGCAACCCCTGGAACCTGGACTACACCACCTGCGGCTCCTCGGCCGGCTCGGCCGCCATGGTGGCCGCCGGCGTGGTGCCCATCGCCCATGCGACGGACGGCGGCGGCTCCATCCGCATCCCGGCAGGCGTGAACGGTGCCATCGGCCTCAAATGCTCGCGCGGGGTGTTCTCGATCGCGCCGGGTTTGTCGGATCTTTCCGGCCTGGTCTCCACCCAGGGCGCGATCAGCCGCAGCGTGCGCGACATGGCCGGCTTCGTGGACCACTGCCGCGGCGGCGCGCCGGGCGAATTCATGCCCTACTGGGTGGCGCCCGAACCCTACGCCGACCTCATCCGGCGCGAGCCGGGCCGGCTGCGCATCGCGCTCGTGCACGCTTGGGGCGACTTCGCGGCCACGCCGCACATCGCGGCCGAACTCGAACGCGTGGGCCGCTTCCTCGAAGGCCTGGGTCACCACGTGGAATGGGCACAACCGGAAGTTGACATCCGCGCTGCCTTCAAGGCCCAGACCTTCTGCTACATCAGCAACTTCGCGCAGACCATCGAGACGTTGTTGCGCACGCTGGGGCTGCAGCGCCCGCCCGCCGACAAGGTCGAGCCCATCAACATCAAGATCTGGGAAGCCGGCCGCGACGCGAGCTATGCCGAACGCTTTGCCATGCAGGCCGCATTCAACAGCACGGCGCGCGGCTTCGGGGCCTTCTTCGAGGACTGGGACATCCTGCTCTCGCCCGTCACCGCGCTGCCGACACCGCGCGTGGGCACGACCGAGTAC
>CAJYRH010000249.1 GCA_913776795.1 uncultured Pseudorhodoferax sp.
GCGGCAAGAAGCTCGGCATCGTCGGGCTGGGCCGCATTGGCCGCGTGATCGCACGCCGCGCGAGCGGCTTCGACATGCAGGTGCGCTACCACAACCGCCGCCCGGTCGAGGGCGTCGAGGGCTATGAGGCCACGCTCGAAGGCCTCGCGCGCTGGGCCGACTTCCTGGTCGTCGCCGCGGCCGGTGGTGCCGAGTCGCGCCACCTGGTCTCGCGCGAGGTCCTGGCCGCGCTGGGCCCGAAGGGCTTCCTCATCAACATCGCGCGCGGCACGGTGGTGGACGAAGAGGCGCTGATCGAGGCGCTGGAGAACAAGACCATTGCCGGCGCCGGCCTGGACGTGTACCAGGACGAGCCGCGCGTGCCCGCGCGCCTGATCGCCTGCGAGAACGCGGTGCTGCTGCCGCACCTGGCCAGCGGCACGCACGAGACGCGCAAGGCCATGGGCGACCTGGTGCTGGAGAACCTGCGCAGCTTCTTCGCCACGGGGCAGGTGGCCGTCGCCGTTCCGTGAGCCGGGCGGGCTAAGCTTGGGAGCTCGACCCGAGGAGCTCCCCCCATGTCCCCCGTTTTCCCCAGCCCTTTCCGCCTGGCCGGCATCGCCACTGCGCTGGCCTTGGCCGGCTGCGCCACCACCACCGGCCAGGCGCCCGCCGGTCCGCTCAAGAAGCCCGAGCTCGACCGGATCGCCGCGCAGCAGCAGGGCCGCGTGCCGGCCTCGTTCGCGGCCTTCCTGGCCCAGGTGGCCCAGGACCGGCCGGCGCTCGCGCCGCTGGCGCAGCGCTACCAGCGGCGTGACGCACTGACGGCCGACGAAGTGCAGCAGGCCGCGCGCCTGCTGGGCCTGCACAACCGGCTGCTGAACCAGGCCGCCGTGATCGACACCACCGCGCGCATGGTGGCACTGCCCACGTTCCGCGGCAGCGTGCCGCCGCACGAGGACCCGCAGATGATCGCCTTCGGCCAGCTCCTGGGCCGCATGGCGACCGACTTCGGTCTGCAGTACCGCAACGTCGACAACCGCGTCTTCGAGGTGAAGCTGCCCGGCAGCGGCGGCGAGGAGTTCGGCATCCTGACGCACGCCGACGTGGTGCCCGTGGTGGCCAGCGAGTGGGTGCTGCAAGACGGTACGCGGCTCGAACCGTTCAAGCTCACGCGTGTGGCCGGCCCCGCGGGTGACCTTCTCTATGGCCGTGGCAGCATCGACGACAAGGGATCGATCGCCACGGTGCTGTACGCCATGAAGGCCGTGAAGGACAGCGGCCTGCCGCTGGCCCGCACCATCCGCCTCATGGTCGACACGACCGAGGAAACCGGCGGCGAGGCGATCCGCTACTACCAGCAGCACACCCAGCTGCCGCAGTACAACATCGTGCTCGACAGCCGCTACCCTGCCGTGGTGGCCGAGAAGGGCACGGGCGCACTGCGCGCCAGCTTCGCGGTCGCGCCGGCACGGCCGGGCGCGCCGGGCGCGGCCACCATCACGGCGCTGGCTGGCGCCGCATCGGCCAACGCGATCCCGCAGACCGCCACGGCGCGATTGCATGCGGCAGACCCGGCCGCGCTGGCCGGCAAGTTGCAGGCCGCCGCCACCGCGTTCGTGCAGCAGTACACGCCGCAGGGCGGCAAGTTCGCCATCGAGGTGGCGCCCCGTGCCGATGGCGTGGACCTCAAGGTCACCGGCGCCTCGGCCCACGGCTCGCGGCCCGAGGAGGGCGTGAACCCGCTGCCGCGCCTGGCCCTGTTCCTGCAGACCGCCGGCGTGCCGCTGGCCGACAATGGCTACGCCCAGGCCACGCGCTACATCGCCGACCTGTTCGGCCTGGACTACCTGGGCAACAGGATGGGCCTGGCCTATGCCGACAGCTTCATGGGCCCGCTGACGGCCTCGCCCACCCTGGTGCGCGAGAACGCAGGCAAGGTCGAGGTGACGGCCAACGTGCGCATGCCGCGCGGCAACACGCCCGAGGCCCTGAGCGCGGCCACGCAGGCCAAGGTGCGCGCCTGGGGCGCTGCCAACGGCATCGCGGTCGAGGTGGCCCACACCCAGGGCAACTGGATGGCGCGCGACCCCAAGGGCGCCTGGCTGTCGACCTTGCTCAACATCTTCGGCGACACCACCGGGCTGCCGGCGGCGCCCGTGTCCACCGCCGGCAGCACGACGGCCAAGCAAATGCCCAACGCGATCAACTTCGGCCCCGCGATGCCGGGCAAGAAGTACACGGCCCACAACGCCAACGAGTACAAGGAAGTCGCCGACCTCGACGCCGACATGCAGATGTTCACCGAGATGCTGCTGCGCATCGGCAACCTGCCGCAGATGCAGTAGGGCGCATGGGGGAGGCGGGAATTGTCCCGACGGAGACGGCCGCATCGCGCGGCCGCTGCGAAGATCCTGCGCTGCAACAAAGTCAGACCCAGGGAGAGGACGACCCATGAGCATCAAACGCCAGGCCTGCATCGTCGGGGCCTATGAGCATCCCACGCGCAAGGCGCCCGACAAGACCGTGGCCCAGCTGCATGCCGAGGTGGCGCGCGGCGCGTTGCTGGACGCCGGCCTCACGCTCAGCGACGTGGACGGCTACTTCTGCGCCGGCGACGCACCCGGCCTGGGCGCGCTGAACATCGCCGACCACATCGGCCTGCACCCGCGCCATGTGGACTCGACCGACATGGGCGGCTCGTCCTACCTGGCAGATCGGAAGAGCACACGTCTGAACTC
>CAJYRH010000250.1 GCA_913776795.1 uncultured Pseudorhodoferax sp.
CGCCTGCCCGGCCTGCCGTTCACGGCCTACCGGCCCGGCGCCGGCATGGGCGAAGTTGGGCCGCTGCCCGCGCTGGCCCACGGCCGCGTGCGTTTCGGCACGCTCACGCGCGGCGTGCGCATCAACCACCACAGCCTGCGCGTGTGGGCGCAGATCCTGCAGCGCGTGCCGGGCGCCACGCTGGTGATCGACAGCCGCTCGTTCGCAGACCCCGAGCTGGCCGAGGCCATGGCGGCACGCTTCGCCGTGCTGGGCATCGGCCGGGATCGGCTGCAGATCGGCTTCCACAGCCCGCCGTGGGACGTGCTGCGCGGCGTCGACATCGGGCTGGACTGCTTCCCGCACAACTCCGGCACCACCATCGTCGAGATGCTGCACCAGGGCGTGCCGGTGGTCACGCTGGCGGGGCGCCCCAGCGTGGGCCGCATCGGCAGCGCGATCCTGCAGGGCCTGGGCCGGCCGGAATGGATCGCCGACACCGAGGCGGCCTACGTCGACAAGGCCGTGGCGCTGGCGCAGGACCTGCCGGCCCTGGCCGCCACGCGCGCGGCGCTGCGCGGCCAGCTGCAGGCCAGCGGTCTGATGGATGAAGCCGCCTTCACGCGCGGCGTGGAGCAGGCCTACCGACAGATGTTCGCGCGCTGGGAGGCCGAGCACGCGCCGGCGCAGGCACCCACTGTGTCCGTCGCGGCCGAGATCGCCGCGCTGCGCGCCGAGCTGCTCTACAACGAAGGCAACGCGCTCCATGAAGAGGGCCGCATGGCCGAGGCCGAAGCCCGCTGGCTGGCCGCGCTCGCGCTGGTGCCCGACCATGCCGAGACGCTGAACAACCTGGGCCTTCTGCAGCAGGAGCAAAGCCGCATGGCCGAGGCCGAGGCCAACTACCGTGCAGCCCTGCGCGCGCGGCCCGACTCGCCGGTGGCCCACCACAACCTGGGCAACGTGCTGCCGCACCGCGGCGAGTTCGACGAGGCCGTGGTCTGCATCGAGCGCGCCATGGCACTGGGCCTGACCTCGCAGCACCTGTTCGACAACCTGCTGTTCATCCTCAACTACCACCCGGAGCGCAGCGCCGAGCAGATCTACGCGGCCTATGCGGAGTACGACCGGCGCTTCGGCCAGCCACACCGCGCCGGCTGGCAGCCGCACGCCAACAGCCGCCGGACCGACCGCCGGCTCCGGGTGGGCTATGTGTCGCCGGACTTCCGCGAACATGCCTGCGCGCGCTTCCTGGAGCCGCTGCTGGCGGCGCACGACAAGGCCGCCGTCGAAGTATGGGCCTACGCCGAACTGGCCCGCGAAGACGCCGTGACCGCGCGCTACAAGGGCTATGTTGACCACTGGGTTGCGACGCGCGGCATGAGCGACCAGGCCTTGGCCGAGCGCGTGCGCGCCGACGCCATCGATGTGCTGGTCGATGTGGCCGGCCACACCGTGGGCAACCGGCTGGGCGTGTTCGCACGCAAGCCGGCGCCGGTGTCGCTGAGCTGGCTGGGCTATGGCACCACGACCGGCCTGCAGGCCATCGACCACTACCTGACGGACGAGGCCAGCGTGCCGACCGGCAGCGAGCACCTGTTCTCCGAAGCACCCTGGCGGCTGCCGGTCGGCTTCGTCTACCGGCCGACCGCGGGCATGGGCGAGCCCGGCCCGCTGCCGGCGTTGTCCAATGGCCACGTGCGGCTGGGCACGCTGTCGCGCAGCATCCGCATCAACGCGCACACGGTGCGCGTCTGGGCCGCCGTGCTGCACCGGTTGCCCAGCGCACGCCTGGTGGTGGACAGCCGCAACTTCAGCGAACAGGACGCCTGCGAGCGCCTGCGCGCACGCTTTGCCGCGCACGGCATCGGCGCGGAGCGGCTGGAGATCGGCTTCCACACCCCGCCCTGGGACCTGGTGCGCGGCATCGACATCGGGCTGGACTGCTTCCCGCACAACTCGGGCACCACGCTCGTCGAGATGCTGTACCTGGGCGTGCCGGTCGTGACCCTGGCCGCCAGGCCCAGCGTCGGACGCATCGGCAGCGCCCTGCTGCACGGCATGGGCCGGCCCGAATGGATCGCCGAGACCGACGCCGAGTACGTGGACAAGGTGGTCGCGCTGGCCTGCGACCTGCCGGCGCTGGCCGCCACCCGGGCCACACTGCGCGCGCAGCTGCAGGCCAGCCCGCTGATGGACGAGCCGGGCTTTGCGCGCGCCGTCGAGACGGCCTACCGCGCGATGTTCGAGCGCTTCGCGCGGCGCAGCGCGTTCGACCCGTCGCAGCATGCCGCCCAGCGCCAGCACCTGACCGAACTGTTCCGCGCACGCCGCTTCGCCGAGGGCGAACAGCTGGCGCGCCGGCTCAGCGAGCAGGCGCCCGACGACGGCTTCGTCTGGAAGGCCCTGGGCGTGATGCTGCAGGCCCAGGGCCGCTCGGCGGAGTCGCTGGCCGCCAAGCACCGTGCCGCCGCGCTGCTGCCCGACGATGCCGAGGCCCTGTGCAACCTGGGCCACGGCCTTCAGGACAGCGACCGCTACGCCGAAGCCGAGCCCGTGCTGCAACGCGCGCTGGCACTGAAGCCCGACTCCTTCGAGGCGCTCAACAACCTGGCCATCACCTACCAGAAGCAGGGCCGGCTCGACGAGTCGATCGCACGCTTCGAGCAGGCGCTGGCGCTGCAGCCGGGCGACCGGGGCGTCTACGGCAACCTGCTGTTCACGCTCAATTACCACCCCGAACGCAGCGCCGAGGAGATCTACGCGGCCTACGCCGAGTACGACCGCCGCTTCGGCCAGCCGCACCGCGCCCACTGGAAGCCGCACACCAACGTCCGGCGCAGCGACCGGCGTCTGCGGGTGGGCTATGTGTCGCCCGACTTCCGCGAGCACGCCTGTGCCCGCTTCCTGGAGCCGCTGCTGGCCGCGCACGACAAGTCCGCGGTCGAGGTCTGGGGCTACGCCGAGCTGGCGCGTGAAGATGCGGTGACAGCGCGCTACAAGGACCATGTCGACCACTGGGTGCCCACGCGTGGCCTGAGCGACGAGGCGCTGGCCGAGCGCATCCGCGCCGACCGCATCGACGTGCTGGTGGATGTGGCCGGCCACACGGTTGGAAACCGGCTTGGTGTGTTCGCGCGCAAGCCGGCACCGGTCTCGCTGAGCTGGCTGGGTTATGGCTGCACGACGGGCCTGCAGGCCATCGACCACTACCTGACCGACGCTGCCAGCGCGCCGCCCGGTTGCGAGCACCTGTTCTCTGAATCGCCGTGGCGGCTGCCGGTCGGCTTCGTCTACCGGCCCAGCACCGGCATGGGCGAGCCCGGGGCGCTGCCGGCATTGCGCAATGGCCATCTCACGCTGGGCACGCTGACACGCGCCGTGCGCCTGAACGACCGCTGCGTGCGCGTGTGGTCCCGGATTCTTCAGCAGCTGCCGAACGCCCGCCTGGTGGTGGACAGCCGCAGCTTCGTCGACGCAGCGTCGCAGCAGGCGCTGTGCGCGCGTTTCGCTGCGCACGGCATCGCGGCGGAGCGCCTGTCCATCGGCTACCACAGCCCGCCCTGGGACGTGCTGCGCAGCATCGACATCGGGCTGGACTGCTTCCCGCACAACTCGGGCACCACGCTGTTCGAGAGCCTGTACTTGGGCGTGCCCTTCGTCACGCTGGCCGGCCGCGCCAGCGTGGGCCGGCTGGGCAGCAGCATTCTGCAGGGCCTGGGCCGGCCCGCGTGGATCGCCGAGGACGAGGGCGGCTACATCGACCGCGTGCTCGCGCTGGCCGCCGACCTGCCGGCCCTCGCAGCCACGCGGGCGGGCCTGCGCGCGCAGCTGCAGGCCAGCCCGCTGATGGACGAGCGCGGCTTCGCCCGCTCTGTCGAACGAGCCTACGCCGGCATGTTCGCCCAGTGGTGCGCCGGCGACGCCCACCCGCTGCTGGCCTTGGTCGCGCGTGCGCAGTCCTGGCACGAGCAGGGCGAGGCGGCGTTGGCGCAGGGCCTGGCCGACGACGCCGAAGCCTGCTGGCGCCGGGCGCTGCGCCTGGTTCCGGAGTTCGCGCAGGCCCACGCCAGTCTGGGCATGCTGCTGCAGCAGCAAGGCCGCCTGAGCGACAGCGAGGCCTGCTACCGCGCTGCGCTGGCGCTGCAGCCGGACAGCGCCGTCACGCACTTCAACCTGGCCACCTGCCTGCTGGCGCAGGAGCGGCCCGCCCCAGCAGAAGAATGCCTGCGCACGGCGCTGCAGCACGACGCAGCATTGCAACCCGCGCGCGCCCAGCTCGACCGGCTGCTGCAGGACCAGGGCCGCTGGCTGGAGTCTGAAGAACGCTGGCGCGATGCGTTGCGCCGCCAGCCCGATGACACCGAGGCCTACCTGCAACTGGCTGCCGTGCTGCGCCGCCAGCACCGCCATGCCGAGGCGCTGGGCTGCCTGCAGCGCGCCGAGCAACTGGCGCCCGACGATGTGGCCGTGCTGCGCCAGCAGGGCGCGCTGTTCAAGGAGATGGGCCGTATGGCCGAGTCCGAGCAGGTGTGCCGCCGTCTGCTCGAGATCGCACCCGACTCCGCGCTGGGCTGGAACCAGCTGGCCGAGGTCTTCAACGCCACCCAGCGCCTGGCCGAAGCCGAGCAGGGCTTCCTCAAGGCGCTCGCACTCGACCCGCAGCTGGCCGTGGCCTGGAGCAACCTGGGCATCGTGCGCCAGAACCAGGGCCGCCAGCAGGAGGCCGAAGACGCGATGCGCGCCGGCCTGGCGCTGCACAGCGGCGACGCCCATGCCCACGGCAACCTGCTGTTCGTGCTGAACTACCACCCGGGCAAGACCATGGCCCAGGTGTTCGAGGAGTACCGGCTGCACGACGAGCGCTTCTACGCGCGCCACCGTGCCGAGTGGCGGGCGCACCGCAACCCGCCGGCGGCTGGCCGGCCGCTCAAGATCGGCTACGTCTCGCCGGACTTCCGCAACCACTCCTGCCTGTACTTCGTCGAGCCGTTGCTGGCGCAGCACGACCACCGCGCCGTGACGGTGTACGCCTATGCCGAACTGCACAACGAGGACAACGCCACGGCGCGCTACAAGCACCTGGTGGACCATTGGGTGCCCACACGCGGCATGGGCGATGCGGCGCTGGCCGAGCGCATCCGCGCCGACGGCATCGACATCCTGATCGACCTGGCAGGCCACACGGCCGGCAACCGGCTCGGCGTCTTCGCGCGCAAACCGGCGCCGGTGTCGGCCAGCTGGATGGGCTATGGCTACAGCACCGGCCTGTCCTCCATCGACTACTTCCTGACCGATGCCTGGCATGCGCCGGCCGGCAGCGAGGCCTATTTTTCCGAGCAACCCTGGCGGCTGCCGGTCGGCTGGGTGTACCGCCCGCCGCAGGAAGGGCAGACCGGCGTGCCCGGTCCCCTGCCGGCGCTGCGCAATGGCGGCGTGACCTTCGGCACGCTCACGCGCGCCGTGCGCATCAACGACGACACGGTGCGCGTCTGGTCGGAGCTGCTGCGCCGCGTGCCCGGTTCGCGCCTGGCCGTGGACAGCCGCAGCTACCGCGACGCCGACACCCAGGCCGCGCTGGCCGCGCGCTTCGCGGCGCAGGGCATCGCGCCGGAGCGGCTGCAGATCGGCTGCAGCGCGTCGGGCTGGGAGGTGCTGCGCCGCATCGACATCAGCCTGGACTGCTTCCCGCACAACTCGGGCACCACGCTCTTCGAGAGCCTGCACATGGGCGTGCCCTTCGTGACCTGGGCCGACCGGCCAGGCCTGGGCTGCCTGGGCAGCGCCATCCTGCACGGCGCCGGCCATCCCGAATGGGTGGCGGCCAGCGAGCAGGAGTACATCGCCAAGGCCGTGGCCCTGGCCAGCGACCTGCCGCGCCTGGCCACCCTGCGCTCCCAGCTGCCGGCCGAGCTGCGCGCCAGCAAGCTCATGGACGAGACCGCGTTCGCGCGTGCGGCGGAAGACGCCTTCCGCCAGATGTTCGCGCGCTGGGAACAACGACGAGACCGAGGAGTCCACCAATGAAAGCCGTGATCCTGGCCGGCGGCCTGGGCACCCGCATCTCCGAGGAGACGCACCTCAAGCCCAAGCCCATGGTCGAGGTGGGGGGCAAGCCGCTGCTGTGGCATGTGATGAAGCTGTATTCGGCGCACGGCGTCAACGACTTCGTGATCTGCTGCGGCTACAAGGGCTATGTCATCAAGGAGTACTTCGCCAACTACTTCCTGCACATGTCGGACGTGACCTTCGACATGGTCAACAACCGCATGGAAGTCCACGAGAAGCATGCAGAGCCCTGGCGCGTGACGCTGGTGGACACGGGCGAGGACACCATGACCGGCGGGCGCCTGAAGCGCGTGGCCGACTACGTCAAGAACGAACAGGCTTTTTGCTTCACCTACGGCGACGGCGTGGCCGACGTGGACATCGCGGCCGAGATCGCCTTCCACCGCGCGCACGGCAAGGCCGCCACCGTGACGGCCGTGATGCCGCCCGGCCGCTACGGCGCGCTGGTGCGCGAGGGCGACGGCGTGCGCGGCTTCCAGGAAAAGCCGCGTGGCGACGGCGGCTGGATCAACGGCGGCTTCTTCATCCTGTCGCCGCGCGTGATCGAACGCATCGCGGGTGACGCCACCAGCTGGGAGCAGGAGCCCCTGATGGGCCTGGCGGCCGACGGACAACTGGCCGCTTTCGAGCACCGCGGCTTCTGGCAGCCCATGGACACGCTGCGCGAGAAGAACCTGCTGGAAGACCTGTGGCAATCGGGCCAGGCGCCGTGGAAGAAATGGTGATGTGGGACCACCCCCGTCTGGACTTCTCACTGCGTGTAGAAGTCCCATCCCCCCTCGAGGGGGCGCCGCCAGCGGCCTGGCAGAGCCAATTCCGCGGCGGCCGCTGGCATGGCCTGCTCCGCGGCCTTTCGAACAGCGTCGTGCGGCCCGGCGCTGTGCGCCGAGGATGATGGTTCGCTCCATGGGCTACGACTGATGCATTCTTCCGAACTCTGGCACGACCAGTCGGTGTTCCTGACCGGCCACACCGGCTTCAAGGGCAGCTGGCTGTCGCTGTGGCTGGCGGGGCTGGGCGCGCGCGTTCACGGCTACGCGCTGGACCCGCAACCTGGTGCCAACCTGTTCGACGTGGCGGGCGTCGCCGCACGGCTGGCCACCGACACGCGCGCCGACCTGGCGGACCGGGGCGCGCTGCGCCGGGCCCTGCAGGCAGCGCGCCCGCGCGTGGTGTTCCACCTGGCGGCGCAGGCCCTGGTGCGCCCGAGCTACGCCGACCCGGTCGCCACCTTCGCCACCAACGTGATGGGCACGGCCCACGTGCTCGAGGCCGTGCGCGGCGTGGACAGCGTGCAGGCCGTGGTCGTGGTGACCACCGACAAGGTCTACGACAACCGCGAGTGGGTCCACCCCTACCGCGAGGGCGATGCGCTGGGCGGGCACGACCCCTACAGCGCGAGCAAGGGCGCGGCCGAGATCGTCGCGGCCAGCTTGCGCGCAAGCTTCTTCGGCACGCGGCAGGGCCATGCCGCGCGCGTGGCCACGGCGCGTGCCGGCAACGTGATCGGCGGCGGCGATTGGGCGCCCGAGCGCCTGGTGCCGGACTGCCTGCAGGCCTTTGCGGCCGGACGCGCGGTGGAACTGCGCTACCCGGGCTCCGTGCGGCCCTGGCAGCATGTGCTGGAGCCGCTGTCGGGCTACCTGCGGCTGGCTGAAAAGCTGCTGGGCGAGGGCGGTGCAGCGCTGCCCACCGCCTGGAATTTCGGCCCCGAGGCCGGCGGCGACGCCACTGTGTTGGAGGTGGCGCAGGCGCTGGCGTGGCGCTGGGGCGAGGGCGCCGCGGTGCAGGTGATGGGCGCAGCAGGCCAACCGCACGAGGCTGGCCTCCTGCGCCTGGACGTGACGCAGGCGCGTGCGCTGCTGGGCTGGCGCCCGCGCTGGAACCTGGAGCAGGCGCTCGCCGCCACAGTGGACTGGCAGCGCGCCTGGCTGCGCGGCGAGGACATGGCCGCCGTGTGCGCGGCGCAGATTGCTCAGTACGTGGAAGGCCGCGCATGAGCACCGCCGCGCCTCCCCAAAGTGCTCTGCCCCGCAGCGCGCAGCGCGAAGGTACGCCTGTGGACGCCGTCGCCACCGCGCGCTTTCGCTTCGAGCCCACGCCGCTGGCCGGCGTCTGGCTGGTGCAGCGCCAGCCCATCGTGGATGCGCGCGGCTTTTTCGCGCGCCTGTACTGCGCCGAGGAATTCGCGGCCATCGGCCTGGCCGAGCCGCCCGTGCAGATCAACCACTCGTACTCGCGCCATGCGGGCACGGTGCGCGGCCTGCACTTCCAGCATCCGCCGCACCAGGAGACCAAGATCGTCTCGTGCCCGGCCGGCCGCATCTTCGACGTGGCGGTGGACCTGCGGCGCGGCTCGCCCACCTTCCTGCAGTGGTTCGGCGCCGAGCTGTCGGCCGAGAACCAGCGCAGCCTGGTCGTGCCGCCCGGCTTCGCGCACGGTTTCCAGGCGCTGGACGACCACAGCCAGACGCTCTACGCCGTGACCGCGCCCTACAGCGGCACGTTCGAAGACGGCGTGAACCCGTTCGACCCCGCCGTGGGCGTGGCCTGGCCGCTGGCCGCCACCGAGGTCTCGCCGCGCGACGCGCAGCGCGCCGCCATCGAGCGCGCCAGCGACGCCGGCATCGCCTGGCCGCCGGAGGGGGCGCCATGAGCCTGGCCCGGCCGCCCGAAGAGGCTCGGCTCCGCAGCACGCAGTGCGGAGGTCGTCCCGTGCTCGTCACCGTGCTCGGCGCCAGCGGTTTCATCGGCGCGCACCTGGTGCGCCACCTGCGCGCAGCCGGTGTGGCCTGCGAAGCGCCGGCGCGCGACGACAGCGGCTGGCTGCGCCGCCCGCTGGGCCATGTGGTCTACGCCATCGGTCTCACGGCGGACTTCCGCGCGCGCCCGCTGGACACGGTGGAGGCCCATGTCTGCCTGCTGCGCCGGCTGCTGGCCGAGGGCGAATTCGATTCGCTGACCTATCTGTCCAGCACGCGCGTCTACAGCGGAGCGGCTGCAACCGACGAGGCCGCGCGCCTGGTGGTCGACCCAAACGCGCCGGGCGACCTGTACAACCTGTCCAAGCTCATGGGCGAGTCGCTCTGCCTGCATGGCGGCCGGACCCGCACGCGTGTGGCGCGGCTGTCCAACATCGTGGGATTGCGGCCCGACCCGGACATCTTCATCGACCAGCTGCTGGACGAAGGTTGCCGCACCGGCCGCGTGCAGCTACGCACGGCGCTGGCCTCGTGCAAGGATTACCTGTGGATCGACGATGCCGTGGCGCTGCTGGCGCGCATGGCCGTCTCCGACCAGTCCGGCATCTTCAACCTCGCCAGCGGCGAGGCCGTGTCCAACGCGCGCATCGCCGAAGCCATCGAACGTGGCATGGGCTTCGCCGTCAGCGCCATGCCCGGTGCCCCGGCCTGGGACTTCATGCCTGTCGACATGGCGCGCACGCGCCGGACCTTCCCGTTCGAACCGCTCGCGTTCGACGCCTACTTTCCCGAATACCTGCGCCAGTACCGCCGAAACAAAGGACTCTGACATGACCAAGCCCTACCTCGAAACCACGCCCTCGGCCCACGCGGACTACCGCCAGGAAAAGCAGCAGCGCATCGCCGGCTTCGCCGACGACGCGGAGTTCCGCGCGCTGTCCGAGCGCTGGCGCGCGATGGCGCTGGAGCGCAAGTACATGAACAACTTCTCCTGGCTGGGCCGACCGATGATCCAGCTGCCCATGGACGCCATGGCAATGCAGGAGATCATCTGGGCCGTGAAGCCCGACCTCATCGTCGAAACGGGCGTGGCCCACGGCGGCTCGGTGGTGCTGTCGGCCTCCATGCTGCAGTTGCTGGGCCACGGCGAGGTGCTGGGCGTGGACATCGAGATCCGCGCCCACAACCGCCAGGCCATCGAGTCGCATCCCATGGCGCACCGCATCCGCCTGATCGAAGGATCGAGCACCGCGCCCGAGGTCGTTGCCCAGGTGCGGGCGGCGGCCGCCGGCAAGCAGCGTGTGCTGGTGTTCCTGGACTCCAACCACACGCACGACCATGTGCTGGCCGAGCTGAATGCCTATGCGGACCTGGTCAGCGTGGGCAGCTACTGCGTGGTGTTCGACACCTTCGTGGAAGACATGCCGGACGACTACGTCTGGACCGAGCGCCCCTGGGGCAAGGGCAACAACCCCAAGACGGCGGTCTGGGAATACCTGCGCAGCCACCCGGAGTTCCAGATCGACAAGTCGGTGGAGGACAAGCTGCTGGTCACGTCCGCGCCCGACGGCTTCCTGCGCCGCGTGGCTTGAGGGCCGCACCATGAACTTCCTCTCCAGCGTGTTCTTCGGCGTCAAGGCCGAGGGATTCGTCAAGGGCGTGCAGTCCACCCTGGACAACATCAGCAACCAGAACGGGATCTTCACGGGCGACAACCTCATCACCTTCGGCCGCAACCTGGGCTTCTTCGAGGACGAAAAGTTCGTCAACGCCTGGCGCGGCATGGTCGAGACACCGGTGGAGGAGGCCATCGTCTGGCGCCTGCACACCCTGGCCTGGGCCGCCAGGAGCGTGATCGCGCGCGGCATCCCGGGCGACTTCGTCGAATGCGCCTGCTACAAGGGCGGCACCGCCAAGCTGATCGCCGACTACACCGACTTCAAGGACCAGGCCGACCGCACCTATTACCTGTACGACCTGTTCGACCACGACCCCAGCATGCCGCACCATTCCATGCCGGAGCACAGCAAGCAGCTCTACGAGCGCGTGCAGCAGCGCTTTGCCGACATGCCCAATGTGCGCGTGACCCAGGGTGCCGTGCCCCAGGTGCTGCACGAGGTGGCGCCGCAGCAGGTGGCGTTCATGCACATTGACCTCAACAACGCGCCGGCGGAGATCGGCGCGCTGGAGGTGCTGTTCGACCGCGTGTCGCGCGGCGGCATCCTGGTGCTGGACGACTATGGCTGGCTGGGCTACCGCGCACAGAAACTGGCCGAGGACCCCTGGCTGGCCGCGCGCGGCTACCACGTGCTGGAACTGCCGACCGGCCAGGGCCTGGTGTTCAAGTGATCCAGATCGATCCCACGGCCAGGGTGTCGCCGCTGGCCGACATCGAGGACTCGGTGCGCGGCACGCGCATCGTCATCGGCGCGCATTCGGTCATCGACAGCTTTGTGAAGGTCAAGCCAGCCGGCGGCAGCGGGGACGTGGTGGTCGGCGACTGGTGCGTCATCAATTCCGGCTGCGTGCTCTACACCGGCAATGGCATCACCATTGGCAACCAGGTGGCGATCGCGGCGAACTGCACCTTCGCGCCGGTCAACCACGAGTACCAGGACCGCAACCGGCCGATCCGGTCCCAGGGCTTTCGGCCCAGCAAGGGCGGCATCGTGGTCGAGGACGACGTCTGGATCGGCGCCAACTGCGTGCTGCTGGACGGCTGCATCCTGCGCAAGGGCTGCGTGATCGGTGCTGGCGCCATCGTGCGCGGAGAGGTGGCCGCCTACACCGTCAACGCAGGCCAGCCGCTGCGCGTGGTCGGGCACCGCGGCTGAGCGGTCCCCGCCAAGCAGGAAGAGCGGCCATGGCCGCCCTTCCTGCATGCAGTCTTCGGTAGATCGGAAGAGCGTCGTGTAGGGAAAG
>CAJYRH010000251.1 GCA_913776795.1 uncultured Pseudorhodoferax sp.
CACCGTTGCCGATGGGGCCGGCGTTCGGGTTCGCGGTGCCCGCCAGCCAGCGGTCCCAGTTGCCGGCCAGGCCCTCGCCGCCGAAGCCCAGGCCCGCATACGACGTCAGGCCGTTGGCGCGCGGAAAGCTGAACATGTAGCCGTCGTACGCGGCCCGCACCACGGTCAGTTGCGCGTCCGAGAAGCAGGCCGGCCCTTCATCGGCCCCCGATGGGCAGCGCTTGGCCTGCAGCGCCGGCAGCGCCACCGCTTTGCATGCGCGGTAGTTGCTCACCACGTTGTCGGCCACGCCGTCCAGCGCGTCGCAGGCCGCGCGCACCGTGTCGTGCACCAGCTGCCACTTGGCGTTCTGGCCCAGCCAGGCGTCCGTGCCGGCCTGCAGCGTGCCGCCCACGTGGTTGCCGAAGGTCTGCAGCCCGGTCCAGTTCATGACCGGGTCGACCGAGATGATGCCGTCGTAGTCGGCCGGATAGCGCTGGGCCATCATCATGGCCTCGCGCCCGCCCTCCGAACCGCCCATGTAGTAGCTGCGCGCCGGCCGCTTGCGGTAGAAGGCGTCGCCCAATTGCAGCGCGACATCGTGGGTCTTCTTGTACGCGGCATAACCGAAGTTGGCCAGCGCCTCGGCGTTCAGCGCGAAGGCGCCCAGCGGCTGGTCGTTCTGGTGGCCCGAATCGGTGCCGGCAGTCATGTAACCCTGCGCCAGCGGCAACGCCACGTCCGGGCCGGCAACACGCGCCGGGCCCAGGCCGTTGACGCCGGCACCCAGCGAGCCGTTGTAGCCCGAGCCGCCGAACTGCAGCTTCTTGCCGTTCCACACGCGCGGCAGGTTGATCTGGCTGTTGATGAGGGGTGCGCTGGCATCGACGGGCTTGATCTCGACCAGCACCTCGCAGTAGTCGGGCAGGCCCTGCACGATGGCGGTGCCGGCGGCATTGGGCGCATCGGCGACGGCGGCCTTGTAGGTCGCCGACTTCACGACCGCGCCGGACGTGGGCTCGCCGATCTCCGATGCCGCGACACTGCGGCCTGCCAGCGCGCTGCAGGCGGCCTGGGCGTTGTCCACCGTGGCGCCAGGGGCGTCGTCGCCGCCGCCGCCGCAAGCCGCCAGCAAGGCGGCGCACGCAACGGCCGTCAGCGGCCAGGCATGGATTCGAGGGGTCATGGTTGTCTCCGGTTGTCGTCGCTGCACGGGGCAGCAGGGTCCACCGCGCACGCTGGCGGCGCCGTGGGGAAAGGGTTGCGCCGCCGGCACGGGAGCGCTCAGCGCACCACGCCCAGCAACTGGTCCAGCAACGCCGGCTGTGCGCGCAACTCCGCTGCGCCACCCCGGTGCACAACGCTGCCGCGGTCCAGCACGGCTGCCCGGTCGGAAATCGCAAGGATCGCCTGCGGATGCTGCTCGACGATGATGGCCGACAGGCCCTCCTCGCGCGTGATGCGGCGGATCGCCCGGAGCAGTTCCTCCACGATGATGGGCGCCAGGCCCTCGAGCGGCTCGTCCAGCAGCAGGAGCCGCGGGTTCAGCACCAGCGCACGGCCCACGGCCAGCATCTGCTGCTCGCCGCCCGACAGCTGCGTGCCGAGGTTGCCCTTGCGCTCGGCCAGGCGCGGGAACAGCTCGTAGACGCGCGCGGGCGTCCATTGCGGCGCGCCGGCCCGCCCAGGGCGCGCCACCGCCGTCAGGTTATCGTGCACCGTCAGCGACTTGAAGATGTTGCGCTCCTGCGGAACCCAGCCGATGCCGGCCGCGGCGCGCTCGTGCGCAGGCAGCTTGTGCAGCACCGCGTCACCGAGCCGGATGCTGCCCGCATGCTGGCGCGTGGCACCCGCCAGCGTGTTCATGAGCGTCGTCTTGCCCGTGCCGTTGCGGCCCAGCAGCGCCAGCGTCTGGCCTTCGGGCAGCGCCAGGCTCACGCCGCTCAGCACCACTGCCTCACCGTAGCCCGCGCTGAGGTTCTCGATCTGCAGCAGCTCAGCCATGGTGGATGGCCCCCACGCTTGCGGCTGGCGCCACTGCGCTGCCCCCCGGGGGGGCGCCCGCGGCTCGGGGCGGCCCGTCGCCGCTCGGCTCCTCGCCATGGCCCAGGTACACGGCCTTGACCTGCGGGTCGTTGGCAATCTCTTGCGGCGTGCCCTCGGTCAGCAGCGTGCCGTTGACCAGCACCGTGATGCGTTTGGCGAACTCGAACACCAGGTCCATGTCGTGCTCGATCAAGAGCACCGACACGTCGGCCGGCAGTGCGGCCACGGTCTGCAGCAGCTCCTCGCGCTCGCCGGGCGGCACACCGGCCACGGGCTCGTCGAGCAGCAGCACGCGCGGCTCGCAGGCCAGCGCGATGGCGATTTCCAGCAGCCGGCGCTTGCCGTAGGCCAGGTGCTCGGTCCGCTGGTTCTGCACGTCGCTCAGGTGGAACTGCGCCAGCAGCTCGGCGCAGCGCTCGGCCACGCCCGCCTGCGCCCCGAGCTTTTGCCACCAGCGGGCACCGATGGCCCGCTGCTGAGAGACCACCATGGCCAGCGTCTCCAGCGGCGTCATGGTGTGGAACAGCTGGTTGATCTGGAAGGTGCGCACCATGCCGCGCTGCACGCGCGCGTGCGGCGCGAGCCGCGTGATGTCTTCGCCCAGCAGCGCGATGCGGCCCTCGGACGGCTCCAGCACGCCCGTGAGCAGGTTGATGAGCGTGGTCTTGCCGGCGCCGTTGGGGCCGATGAGCGCATGGCGCGCGCCCTTTTCCAGGTGCAGCGTCACGTCGTTGGTGGCGGTGATGCCGCCGAAGCGCTTGACCAGCTTGTCGGCCGACAGAACGATCTCCGGCATCACGCCCTCCCCCGCTTGCCGAACCAGGTCCAGGGCCTGAGCAGCCGGTCGCGCCCGACCTGCACCAGCACCACGAGGAACAACCCCAACCAGAAGGTCCAGTACTGTGGTGTGATGGACGCCAGCACGTCGTACATGATCTTGAACACGACGGCCCCGGCGATGCCGCCGTACAGCCAGCCCGTGCCGCCCACGATCAGGACCAGCATCACGTCGGCCGAGCGGTGGAAGTCGAACACGTCGAGCGATGCGAAGCCCGTGGTCTGCGCCAGTAACGCGCCCGAGGCACCGGCGAGCGCCGCGGCGATGGTGTAGGCCGTGGCGATGCGCCCCGTGACCGGGATGCCGATGGCGCCCGCGCGCAAGCGGTTGTCGCGGATCGCCTTGAAGCTCGCGCCCAGCGGCGAATGCACGAGCCGGCGCGCCAGCACGAAGCACACGAGCAGCACCGTGAGCGAATACCAGGCCGCCGTCCTGCCGTACAGGTCGAAC
>CAJYRH010000252.1 GCA_913776795.1 uncultured Pseudorhodoferax sp.
CGGCATTTCCGCGCGGCATTCAGTGCGGCCAGCTTCGGCGTGGGCAAACCGGACGCGCGCATCTTCCGGGCCGCGGCAGACGCCGCCGGCGTGCCTGCCGAGGCGGTGCTGCACGTGGGCGACGACGCGCTGCTGGACGTGCTGGGCGCGCACGCCGTCGGCATGCAGACGGCATGGGTCAACCGCGGCGAGCATCCGTGGACGCAGTCCGTGCAGCCCCACGCGACCCTGGCCGACCTGCGCGAACTCTGCGCGCTGCTGCGCTGATTCAGGCCAGCGCCTGCAGCGCGCTGCGCACCGCGCCCTCGATCGTGCCGGGGTAGGGCCCATCCACGTATTCGCCGCAGGCTGCCAGGCCCTGGGCAATCTGCAGGCCAGGCCGCTGCAGGCCCGGCGTGCAGGCAAAGGTGGCGCGCTTTTCCACGATGGTGACGACGGGCTGCAGGTCGCCCAGGCCCAGTTCGGCACGGCCCTGCGCGATCACCTGCTGCTGCAGCTCCCCGCGCGTGCCGCGGCTCACGCTGACGACGAAGGCGAGCAGCCCGTCTTCTCCGAGGTGGCGCCGGTCGAACACGAACTGTGCTGGGCCCTCTGCCAGTGCCGTCATGGGCCGTGCGAGCCGACCGACGCTTGCCGCATAGACGGTGGTGATGGGCTCGAACTGCAGGGCGTCGGCCGATGCGAGCCAGGCGTCCGCCGCCACACCGGCAGAACGCACCAGCCGCGTGGCCTCCCAAGACGGGCAGGCCAGCAGCACGCGGTCGAAGGCCTGGCCGTCCACCTGCCAGCGCGCGCCGTCGCGCGACAGCGTGGCAACGCGTGTGCCCAGCTGCACCGTCTGGCCGCGTGCCTGCAGCCACGCGATCGCGGGCTCGGGAAACAGCGCTGCGAGCGGCCGCATCGGGATCAGCAGGTTGGAGCCGCCGCGCCCGCCCAGCAGCGCGTCGCGCAGCACGCGCAGGAAGACGCTGGCGCTGGCTTGTCCGGTGGCCGTGTTGAGGGCCGACAGGCACAGCGGTTCCACGAACTGGTGCTGCACGCGTGCGGGCAGCCCGGCGCACAGCTGCGCCACGCTGGAGGCCGGCGCGCAGCGAAAGCCCGCCAGCTGCCAGCGGGTGGTGGCGGCCAGCAGTGCGGCCTTGTCGCGCCAGCTCCAGCCGCCCGCGCCGAGGATGCCGGCAAGCGCGTCCCAGGGCGGAGTGCGGTCCGGCAGGGCAATGCCGCTGCCGTCGGGCCTGCGCAGGTCCAGCGGCAGGCGCAGCAGGGCCTGGTCCGGTTCCACGCCCACACTGCGCAGGAGCGCCAGCGTCTCGGTGTAGGCGCCGATCAGGATGTGCTGGCCGTTGTCCAGTGTGAGCGCGCGGCCCTCATGCTTGTGCAACAGGCTGCGCGCCCGGCCGCCGGCCACGCGTGCGGATTCGAAAACGGTCACCTGCTGGCCGGCCTCGGTGGCGCGCACGGCGGCGGCCAGTCCGGCCCAGCCGGCACCGACGATGGCCAGTGTCACAGCCGGCCCAGGGCCTGCACCTTCCACGCCAGCCAGAACTTGCGCAGCGGCGTGAGCGCGATGCGCTGGTTCAGCACGGCGAAGTCGTCGCGCTCGATCTCGCGCAGCAGCGTGCGGTAGATGCTGGCCATCATCAGGCCGGGCTTCTGCGCCCGCCAGTCGGCGGCAGGCAGCAGCGCCAGCGCCTGGTCGTACAGGGCATGGGCGCGCTCGGCCTGGAACCGCATCAGCGCGACGAAGCGCTCCGAATGCTGGCGCTTGAGCAACTCGTGCGCCTTGACGTCGAAGCGCTGCAGCTCGTCGATGGGCAGGTAAATGCGCCCGCGCATGGCGTCCTCGCCCACGTCGCGGATGATGTTGGTCAGCTGGAAGGCCAGGCCCAGCGTGTGGGCGTACTGCGTGGTGGCGTCCTGCGTCTGGCCAAAGATGCGCGCGGAAACCTCGCCGACGACGCCGGCCACCAGGTGGCAGTAGCGCTGCAGGCCCGGGAAGTCCAGATAGCGCGTCTGTTCCAGGTCCATCTGGCAGCCTTCGATGACGGCCTGCAGCTGGCGCTCCTCGATGCCGAACTGTGGCGCCAGCGGCATCAGCGCCAGCATCACCGGGTGGCTGGGCTGGCCGGCAAAGGCCTTGGCGACCTCCGTCTGCCACCAGGCCAGCTTGGTGCGCGCGACGGCCGGGTCGCTGACTTCGTCGACCACATCGTCCACTTCGCGGCAGAAGGCGTAGAAGGCGGTGATGGCCGCGCGGCGCGGCTTGGGCAGAAACAGGAAGGCGTAGTAAAAGCTGCTGCCCGAGGCAGCGGCCTTGTGCTGCACGTACTGTTCCGGAGTCGTCGTCATGGGGCGCGATTGTCTAGGACTGGCGCGCACGAGGATGCGTCGCCGGCGTTGCCACGGGGCAAGTGTGTGGTTGGAGGCTGATGTGCGACGGTCGTGCGTGTTGCAACTGGTTGTTCATCCATGCATACGCCACGCGCGCCAGAGCAGCCGGGGTCCGTCGGTCCGATGGAGCCTGGGGCGCTCGCGCCAGCTCGCATGGTCCAGTGCGGCGATCTTGTCCAGGATGGCCAGGCCGCCCTGCACCACGAGGCGCAGTTCCCAGCCCATGCGGCCCGGCACGCGGTGCACCAGCGGTGCACCTTCCAGCATGAGGCCGCGCGCCCATTGCACCTGCTCGGCCACCAGCGCACGCACCGGGGCGGCCTGGGTCGTGCCGTGCGCGGCGCAGCGGTCCTGCGGGAGGTAGTAGCGGCCGCGCGGCAGGTCCACGCTCAGGTCCTGCCAGAAGTTGATGAGCTGCAGCGCATTGCAGACGGCATCGCTCTGGCGCAGCGCCAACCCGTCGTCGATGCCGTACAGGTGCAGCACCAGCCGCCCGACAGGCGCGGCAGACCGGCTGCAATAGTCCAGCAACTCGGCGCGGTCGGCGTAGCCTGCGCCGGCGGCGGTCTTTCGAACGTCCTGCATGAAGGCGTCCAGCAGATCGTCCAGCGGGCCATGCGGCAGCACGTGCTGCCGGCGTGCGTGGTCGAGGGGTCCGAACACAGCTGGCCAGCGGCCCGACAAGGGCTGGCCGGCATACAGTGCGGCCAGGTCGGCACGGTACTGTGCCAGGGCCTTCAATCGGATGTCGGCAGTATCGGATCCTTCGTCGGCCATGTCGTCGCCCGTTCTTGCGAACCAGTAGATTGCCGCCACGGCAGGGCGCAGCGACGGTGGACAAAGCCAGGAGGCAACAGGGAAGTTTTCGT
>CAJYRH010000253.1 GCA_913776795.1 uncultured Pseudorhodoferax sp.
CCGAGGTCTGCACGCCGAACAGCGCCAGGCCGAAGTACGCCAGGAACAGCTGCATCAGCAGCGGCGTGCCCTGGAACAGCTGTACGTAGCCGGCCACGAGCGGCTCGACCCCGCGCTTGCCCGACAGCCGGGCCACGAGCAAGGCCAGGCCCACGAGGCCGCCGCCGACGAAGGCGATCAGCGAGAGCACCACGGTCCAGCGCAGCGCCAGCAGCAGGTTGCGAAGGATGTCCCAAAGGGAGAAATCAACCATCGCAGTTCTCCTTGGCGCGGCGCCGCGGGACCCGCAGTCCACGGCACCGGCTTGCACGCAAAGGGGCCGAAGGCCGCGGAGCAGGCCATGCCAGCAGACGCCGCGGAACTGGCTCTGCCAGGCCGCTGGCGGCGCCCCTTGAGGGGGATGGGATGGCCACACGCAGTGAGCCATCCAGACGGGGTGGGTTCATTTCATCTTCCGTAGATGAAGCGCGGGCCGGCCCAGTTCAGCAGCCGGCGCAACGCCATGGCCAGCAGCAGGTACAGCACGGTGGCGACGATGAAGGCCTCGAACGCGCGGAAGTTGCGGCTCTGGATCAGGTTGGCGGCGTAGCTCAGTTCGGGCGTGGAGATCTGGCCGCACACGGCCGAGCCCAGCATCACGATGATGGTCTGGCTGACCAGCGCCGGCCAGACCTTTTTGAGCGCGGGTGGCAGCACCACGCGCGTGAAGGTCTGCATGCGGCTGAGCGCCAGGCTGGCGGCCGCCTCGATCTGGCCCCTGGGCGTGGCATCGATGCCCGCGCGGACGATCTCGGTGGCGTAGGCCGACAGGTTCACCACCATGGCGATCACGGAGGCGGTCTCGGCGCTGAGTTTGACGCCCGCGGCCGGCAGGCCGAAGTAGATGAAGAACAGCTGCACGATGAAGGGCGTGTTGCGGATCAGCTCCACGTAGGTGCCGACCACCCACCGGAGCCACGGTGCGCCGTGCGAGCGCACCCAGGCGAACACCACGCCCAGCGCCACGCCCAGCAGCGCGGAGATGGCCGTCAGCGCGATGGTCCAGAGCAGCCCGGTGGCCAGCAGCGGCCACTGGGACAGCACGGCCCCGAAGTCCAGTGCGATCCGCACGGCGGGTGTCCGTCGCGCGGTTTACTGGGGCAGCTCGCCGGCCGGACGGCCGAGCCACTTCTGCGCCAGCTTGTCGAGGTCGCCCGAGGCCTTGGCCGCGACCAGGATTTCGTTGACCTTGGCGCGCAGTTTGTCCTCGCCCTTGGCCACGCCGATGAAGTTGGGCGAGTCCTTGAGCAGCAGCTTGTACTCGGTGCCCAGCTGCGGGTTCTTGGCCATCATGTTGCCGGCCACCGAGGCGCCTGTGGCGATCAGCTGCACCTGGCCTGCGACGAAGGACGAGACCGTGGCGTTGTTGTCCTCGAAGCGCTTGATGTCGGTGCCGGCCGGGGCCAGCTTGGTCAGTTCCTGGTCTTCGATGGCGCCGCGCGTCACGCCCACGCTCTTGCCGGCCAGGTCGGCGAAGCCCTTGACGGCCATGGCCTTGGGCGCGAAGACGGCCTGGAAAAAGGGCGAGTAGGCCACCGTGAAGTCGATCACCTTCTCGCGCTCGGGGTTCTTGCCCAGCGTGGAAATGACCAGCTCGGCCTTGCCGCTCTGCAGGTAGGGGATGCGGTTGGCGCTGGTCACGGGCGCGAGTTCCAGCTTCGCGCCGAGCTTGTCGGCGATGAGGCGGGCCACGTCGATGTCCAGGCCCTGGGGCGCCATGTCGGTACCGACGAAGCCGTACGGCGGGAAGTCGGTCGGGATGGCGATGGTGATCTTCTTGCTGGCCATGACCTTGTCCAGCGCATTCTGGGCATGGGCGCCCACGGACATGCCGGCGAGCAGGGCGGCCGAGGTGGCAAGGGCGAGGCAGCGGGTCAGGTGGTTCACAGCAGGGCTCCGAGGTAGGTGGAAGGTTCGTCCGGCGCATCGCCCGGGGCTGGTGCAGGGAGGTGGGCAGGCCGGCGCGGCGGGGTTCTTGTACGCAAGACTTGTGCCGCAGGCGCGTCGACTGGCGCCAGCGCGTCGCGCAACCGGGCGAGTGGGTCGTTGTCGACGGGCAGGCGCAGCGCGTCGTGCACGGCGGCGATGTGCTGGTGCATCAGCGCCTCGGCCTGCGCGAAGTCGCCGCGCTCCAGCGCCGCGACGATCTGCACGTGGTCCTCGCAGGAGGCTTCGGCGTTGTTCGGCGACTGGTAGAGCATGGCGATCAGCGTGGTGCGCGCGGTGTAGTCGCGCAACGTGTCGGCCAGCAGCGAGTTGCCCAGGCATTCGGCCAGGCAGACATGGAAATCACCGAGCAGGAAGCTGCGCGCGCCCACGTCGGTGCCCGACAGCGCGGCCTTCTCGCGCGCCACATGGGCCTTGAGCTTTTTCAGTGCGCCCTTGTGCACCGCCGTGAGGCTGCGGATCAGGCCGGTCTCGATCACGCGGCGTGCCGCGAAGGCCTCGCGCGCCTCGTCTTCCGAAGGTTCGATCACGTACCAGCCACGCCGCGCGCTGACGGTGACGATGCCGCGCGCCGCCAGCCGCGTGAGCGCCTCGCGCACCACGGTGCGGCTGCAGTCGAACAGCATGGCCAGCTGCTGCTCGCCCAGCCGGGCGCCGGGCGCGAGTTTCTGCGCCATGACGGCCTGGATGATGCGCTCGCTGATCTCGGATGCGGTGCTGGGCATGCACCTGCCTCAGCAGGAAGCGTGCCTGCTGGTATGCAAGATGGATGCACCAGGCTGGAGCGCCGAGGTGCTACGACAGGGCGCAGCGCATCCGCCGCAAGGCCGCCGCCGGCCGATGGCAGGACGGCATGCCGCGGAGCCGGCCATGCCAGCAGACACGGCGGACCCGCTCTGCCAGGCCGCTGGCGGCGCGCCCTTGGCGTACGGAACTTCTACACGCGGCGAAGGATGGGAACGGGGAGGTCCTACCTCAGCGGCAGGGCGTAGTGCAGGCCGCCCTTGTTCCACAGGCTGTTGAGCCCGCGCGAAAGCCCCAGCGGCGTGTTGCGTCCCAGGTTGCGCTCGAATATCTCTCCGTAGTTGCCGGTGGTGCGGATGGCACGCGCCAGCCAGTCGCGCTCGAGCCCGAGCATCTTGCCCAGGTCCTCGCCGGTGTCCACGATGCGCTGCACGGCAGGTTCCTGGCTGCTGGTGCGCAGCTGCTCCAGGTTGGCCTGCGTCACGCCGTACTCCTCAGCCTCGATGAGGCCGTAGACGACCCAGCGCACGATGGTCGTCCAGTCCTGGTCGCCGCGCCGCACCAGCGGGCCCAGCGGCTCCTTTGCGATGATCTCCGGCAGCAGGACGTGCAGTTCGGGCGCAGCCTCCTGGCGCGCACGCAGCGACGCCAGCTGGGACACGTCGCCGCTGTAGGCATCGCAGCGGCCGGCGAAGTACGCGGCGTTGGCAGTGTCGAAGTCGTCGAAGGCCAGGGTCTTCAGGTCGAGCCGGTGGTTGCGCGAGTACTCGCCCAGGTTGCGCACGGTGGTGGTGGACTGCTGCACGCAGATGGTCTTGTCCTTGAGCTGGCGCGCCGAGCGGATCCGGCTCCGGGCCGGCACCATGAAGCCCTGGGTGTCGTAGAAGGCCACGGCCGTCATGTGCAGGCCCATGGACGCATCGCGGGCCAGCGTGATGGTGGTGTTGCGCGAGAGAACGTCGACCTCGCCGGCCTGCAGCGCGCCGAAGCGTGCCGCGTTGGACAGCGGCACGTAGCGCACTTTCGTGCCGTCGCCCAGGACCGCAGCCGCGACCGCCCGGCAGATGTCCACGTCCAGGCCCTG
>CAJYRH010000254.1 GCA_913776795.1 uncultured Pseudorhodoferax sp.
GGCAACGCCGCGCACCGCCACACGGGCGGCGTGCTGTGCACCAAGGTCTCGCGCTACGTGGAGCGCAGCTACCACGCCGAGCGGCTGCTGCAGCCGCTCAGGCGCGTCGGCCCCAAGGGTTCGGGCCGCTTCGAGCCGGTCGGCTGGGACGAAGCGCTGGACGACATCGCCTCCCGCCTGTCGGCCATCGCCGCGCGCACGCCCGAGGCCATCGTGCCCTACAGCTACGCCGGCACCATGGGCCTGGTGCAGGGCGAGAGCATGGCGGCGCGCTTCTTCCACACGCTGGGCGCCTCGCTGCTGGACCGCACGATCTGCGCCTCGGCCGGTGCCGAGGGCCTCACGCAGACCCTGGGCGGCAAGGTCGGCATGAAGGTGGAGTTCTTCGCCGAGGCGAAGCTGATCCTGGTCTGGGGCGGCAACGCGATCGCCAGCAGCCTGCACTTCTGGCGCTACGCGCAGGAGGCCAAGCGCCGCGGCGCGCGCCTCGTGTGCATCGACCCGCGCCGCACCGAGACCGCCGACAAATGCCATGAGCACATCGCGCTGCGCCCCGGCACGGACGCCGCGCTGGCACTGGCGCTCATGCACGAGCTCATCGCCCACGACTGGCTGGACCACGCCTACCTGCGCGACCACACGCTGGGCTGGGAGGCGCTGCGCGAGCGCGCGCTGCAGTGGCCGCCCGCACGCGCCGCCGAGGTCTGCGGCATCCCCGTGGAACAGATCGAACGCCTGGCGCGCGACTACGGCGCCTGCCGCGGCGAAGGAGGCGCCGCCGCGATCCGCCTGAACTACGGCATGCAGCGCGCCCGCGGCGGCGGCAACGCCGTGCGCGCCGTGGCCAGCCTGCCCGCGCTGATCGGCGCCTGGCGCCACCGCGCCGGCGGCATGCTGCTGAGCAACTCGGGCCGGTTCCCGGTGCAGCGCGCGGCCCTGCAGCGGCCCGACCTGCTGGCCGGCCGCCGGCCGCGCACCATCAACATGAGCACCATCGGCGACGCGCTGCTGCACCCGGGCGACGCCGCCTTCGGCCCGCGCATCGAGGCTGTCGTGGTCTACAACAGCAACCCCGTGGCCGTGGCGCCCGAATCGGCCAAGGTGGTGCGCGGCTTCGCGCGCGAGGACCTCTTCACGGTGGTGCTGGAGCAGTTCCAGACCGACACGGCCGACCACGCCGACTATGTGCTGCCGGCCACCACGCAACTCGAGCACTGGGACATCCATCCCTCCTACGGCCACACCGACGTGCTGCTGAACCGCCCGGCCATCGCGCCGCTTGGAGAGGCGCGGCCCAACACCGCCATCTTCCGCGCGCTGGCCGCGCGCATGGGCCTGGACCATCCCTGCCTGCAGGACGACGACGAGACACTGAGCCGCCAGGCCTTCGGCGATGCCGTGGACTTCGACGCGCTGCTGCGCGATGGCTTCGCCACGCTGGCCCTGCCCGATGCACCGTTCGCGCAGGGCAACTTTCCCACGCCCTCGGGCCGCTGCGAGTTCTTCAGCGCCCGGCTCGCCGCCCAGGGCCTGGACGGCCTGCCCGACCACCTGCCCAACCACGAGGCCATCGGCAGCTCGGCCGACTACCCGCTGGCCATGATCTCGCCGCCGGCGCGCAACTTCCTGAACTCCAGCTTCGTCAACGTCACCAGCCTGCGGGCCATCGAGGGCGAGCAGTTGCTGGAGATCCACCCGGTCGACGCCGCCGCGCGCGGCATCGCCGATGGCAGCACGGTGCGCGTCTTCAACGGCCGGGGCAGCTACCGCTGCCGGGCCGCCGTCAGCACGCGGGCGCGCGAGGGCGTGGTCAACGGCCTCGGGATCTGGTGGCGCAAGCTGGGCATGGACGGGCGCAACGTGAACGAACTGACGAGCCAGCGCCTGACCGACCTGGGCCGCGCGCCGACCTTCTACGACTGCCTGGTCGAGGTCGCGCCCGACGCGCCCGCACCCGCTGCAGCGCCGGCGAGGTAGGCCCCCAGCGCCCCCGCCGGCAGCGGCCGGCTGAACAGGAAGCCCTGGTAGCCGCCGCAGCCCTCGCGCAGCAGGAAGTCGCGCTGCGCCGCCGTCTCCACGCCTTCGGCCACCACCTGCAGGCCCAGGCTCTTCGCCAGGCCGATGATGGTGCGCACGATGGCGTCGTCGTTGGTGTCGCGGCCCAGCGCCCGCACGAAGGACTGGTCGATCTTGATCTGGTCCAGCGGCAGCCGGCGCAGGTAGGCCAGCGAGGAGTAGCCGGTGCCGAAGTCGTCCAGCGCGAAGCCCACGCCGTGGGCCTTGAGCGCCGCCATCTTCGCGGTGGTGCCTTCGATGTCCTCGACCAGCAGACCCTCGGTCAGCTCGAACTTCAGGCGGCGGCCGTCGGCCCGCGTGCGCGCCAGCACGCTGACGCACTGCGCCACGAAGTCCGGGTGGCGGAACTGCCGCGGGCTCACGTTCACGGCCATGTCCAGGCCCGCCGTGGCCGGGTGCTGGGCCCAGCGCGCGAGCTGGAAGCAGGCCTGGCGCAGCACCCAGCGGCCCAGCTGCATGATGAGGCCGGTGTCCTCGGCCATCGGGATGAACTCGGCCGGCGTGACGTTGCCGCGTTCGGCATGCGGCCAGCGCACCAGCGCCTCGACACCGGTCACGCGGCCGTCGGCGTCCAGCTGGGGCTGGTAGTGCAGCGCCAGCGCGTTCTGCGCCAGCGCCACCCGCAGGTCCGCCTCCAGCGCGGCGCGGGCCGACACGGCAGCCTGCAGCGCGGGGTCGAAGAAGCGCAGGGTGTTGCGGCCTGCGCCCTTGGCCTGGTACATGGCGATGTCGGCCTGCTTGAGCAGCTCGCCCACGCCGCCGCTGTGGCCATGGAACGGGGCGACGCCGATGCTGCAGGTCGACAGGTGCTCGTTGCCGGCCAGTGCGAACGGGGTGTTCAGCGCGGCCAGGATCTTCTCGCCGATCTGGCGCGCGTGCTGGGCCACGGCCTGGTCGTCGTGGCCCAGGTCTTCGAGCATGACGACGAACTCGTCGCCACCCAGCCGCGCCACCGTGTCGGTCTCGCGCACGCTCTGCAGCAGCCGCGCGGCCACCTGCTGGAGCAGCAGGTCGCCCATGCCGTGGCCCAGGGTGTCGTTGAGGGTCTTGAAGTTGTCCAGGTCGATGAACATCAGCGCGCCGCCGCGGCCGCTGCGGTGCTCGGTGGCCAGCGCGTGCTGCAGCCGGTCCATCAGCAGCAGGCGGTTGGGCAGCTGGGTCAGCGGGTCGTAGAAGGCCAGCTGCTGGATCTCGCGCTCGGCCGCCTTGCGCGCGGTGATGTCGGTATGGATGGCCAGCACCGATTCCGGCGCACCGCCGTCGTCGCGCACCAGCGTCCAGCGCGCGCCCACCGTCACGCCGCTGCCGTCGCTGCGGCGCTGCACCAGCTCGCCGCTCCAGTCGCCACGCGCGCGCACGTTGTGCAGCGCCAGACCGAACGCGGCTTCGTCCTGCTGCAGCCGGGCCATGCGGAACGCGCTGTCGATCTCGGCCTGGCGCCAGCCGTAGAGCCGCTCGGCGCCCTGGTTCCAGAACAGCACCTGGCCGTCGGTGCCGAAGACGATGATCGCGTCCTGCGCCAGGTCCAGCAGCGAGGCCTGGCGGCGCAGGCGCCGGTCCTGCTCCTGGCGCTCCATCTCGGCGGCGATGCGGCCGGCGAAGATCTGCATCGTGGAGGTGACCAGCGCGACGTCCGGCGGCGGCGCGTCGAACAGCGTCGCCAGCATGCCCAGCAGCTCGCCGGCCGAGTCTTCCAGGCGCACGCCTGCGTAAGCGGCCGGCCGGAAGTCGCCGAGCGCACGCGCCATCGCCGGCGAGGGCTCCGGCAGCTCCTGCGCGTAGCAGCTGGATTGGTGCAGCAGGGCCTCGGCCGGCGTGCCGAGCAGGGCGTACTCGGCGCGGTCGCCGAAGCGCCCGTCGACCACCGAGGCGATGCCCTGGATGGTCTTGCGGCCCTGCGGCTGCATGCGGCCGACGAAGGCGGCGCGCGCGCCCACCGCCAGCGCCATCTGCTGCGCCATCTGCCGGAAGAACGCGTTGCCGGTGGACGCGGACACCGCCACCGCCATCTGCAGCACGGCGGCGTGCAGGCGGCGCTGCTGGCGTGCCGCCTGCAGGTTGCCGATGCCGAAGGCCAGGTTGTCGGCCAGCTCCTGCAGCAGCGCGACCTCGTCGCGGCCGATCTGCACCACATCGGGCGCATAGAGGTAGAAGAAGCCGAAGGTGCGCTGGCGGTCGCGCAGCGGCAGGCAGGCCACGCCGCGAAAACCGCTGGCCTGGGCCTGGGCCAGCCAGGGCGCAAAGCTCGGATCGCGCGCGATGTCCTCCACGATGACCAGTTCGCCGCTGCGCACCGTCCGCGCGGCTGGGCCCTGGCCGCTCGGGCCGTCCGCGGCCCAGGACATCGGGATGCCCTTCATGAAGTCGGCCCCGTCGCCGGCGTGGGCCATGACCTCGATGCTCCGGGCGGCGTCCTCGCGCGCGTAGCCGACCCAGGCCATGGCGTAGCCGCCGAT
>CAJYRH010000255.1 GCA_913776795.1 uncultured Pseudorhodoferax sp.
ACGGCCGCAAGCCGACCGTGCCCGGCTTCGAGAAGGGCAACTTCGTCGGCCCGACGATCTTCTCGGGCGTGAAGCCCGGCATGTGCATCTACGACCAGGAGATCTTCGGCCCCGTGCTGTGCCTGGCCGCCGCCGAAAACATCGACGAGGCCATCGAGCTCATCAACAGCAACCCCAACGGCAACGGCACGGCGATCTTCACGCAGTCCGGCGCCGCAGCGCGCCGCTTCCAGGAAGACATCGACGTCGGTCAGGTCGGCATCAACGTGCCGATCCCGGTGCCCGTCCCGCTGTTCTCGTTCTCGGGCTCGCGCGCCTCCAAGCTCGGCGACCTGGGCCCCTACGGCAAGCAGGTCATCCTGTTCTACACGCAGACCAAGACCATCACCGAGCGCTGGTTCGACGACTCCACCGTCTCGCAGGGCGTGAACACCACGATCAGCTTGAAGTAAGTTCGGGTCCATGGACTTCGAACTTTCGCAAGATCAACAGGCCTTCGCCGACACCGCCCGCGAATTCGCCACGCACGAACTGGCGCCGCACGCGGCGCAGTGGGACCGCGAGCAGACCTTCCCGCGCGAGGCGATCGGCAAGGCCGGCGACCTGGGCTTCTGCGGCCTGTACGCACCCGAGCGCATCGGCGGCCTGGCGCTGCCGCGGCTCGATGCCGCGCTGGTGTTCGAGCAGATGGCGGCCGTGGACCCGTCGACCACGGCCTTCATCACCATCCACAACATGGCGACCTGGATGCTGGGCACCTGGGCCACGCCTGCCGTCTGCGAACGCTGGGGCGCGGACCTCACGAGCGGGCGCAAGCTCGCATCCTACTGCCTGACCGAGCCGGGTGCGGGCTCGGATGCCGGCAACCTCAAGACGCGTGCCGAGCTGCAGGGTGCAGAGTACGTCATCAACGGCGGCAAGGCCTTCATCTCGGGCGCCGGCTCCACCGACGTGCTGGTGCTCATGGCGCGCACGGGCGGCGGCGGCGCGGGCGGCGTCTCGGCCTTCGCGGTGCCGGCCGACGCGCCGGGCATCTCCTACGGCAAGAAGGAACACAAGATGGGCTGGAACAGCCAGCCCACGCGCACCATCGCTTTCGACAACGTGCGCATCCCGGCCGACCACCTGCTCGGCACGGAAGGCGAAGGCTTCCGCATCGCGATGAAGGGCCTGGACGGCGGGCGCATCAACATCGCCACCTGCTCGGTCGGCGCGGCCCAGGGCGCGCTGGACGCGGCGCGCCGCTACCTGCACGAGCGCCAGCAGTTCGGCAAGCCGCTGGCCAGTTTCCAGGCCCTGCAGTTCAAGCTCGCCGACATGGCGACCGAGCTCGTGGCGGCGCGCCAGATGGTGCGCCTGGCCGCGAGCAAGCTCGACGCCGGCCACCGAGACGCCAGCACCTATTGCGCGATGGCCAAGCGCTTTGCCACCGATGCGGGCTTCAACGTCTGCAACGACGCGCTGCAACTGCACGGGGGCTACGGCTACCTGGGCGAATTCCCGCTGGAGCGGCTGGTGCGCGACACGCGCGTGCACCAGATCCTCGAAGGCACGAACGAAATCATGCGCCTGATCGTGGCGCGCAAGCTTCTCGAAAGCGACGTGGACATCCGATGACAGACGAAGTCGTTCTCTTCAACGAAATCAAGGCCGCCAACGGCAAGCGCCTCGGCGTGGCAACGCTCAATGCGCCGGCCTCGCTGAACGCGCTGTCGGTGTCCATGGTGCGCCTGCTCACGCCGCAGCTGCAGGCCTGGGCGAAGGACGACGGCATCGTCGGCGTGCTGCTCGACGCGGCCGGCGAGAAGGCCTTCTGCGCCGGCGGCGACCTGCGCCAGCTGTACCAGACGCTCTTGGACTGCGGCCCGGCCCGCAACGAGTACGCCGAGCGCTTCTTCGGCGAAGAGTACGAACTCGACTACCTGATCCACACCTTCTCCAAGCCCTTCCTGTGCTGGGGCCACGGCATCGTGATGGGCGGCGGCATCGGCCTCTTGGCCGGGGCCTCGCACCGCGTGGTGACGCCGCAGAGCCGGCTGGCCATGCCCGAGATCCACATCGGCCTGTACCCCGACGTGGGCGGCAGCTGGTTCCTGCGCCGCATGCCGGGCCGCACCGGCCTGTTCCTTGCGCTGACGGCCGCCAACTTCAACGCGAGCGACGCGCTGTTCGTGGGCCAGGCCGACCACCTCGTGCCGCACGAGCGCAAGGCCCAGGTGCTGGAGGCCATCACGCAGGCCGCCTGGAGCGGTGACGACAAAGCAGACCGCGCCACGCTCTCGCGCATCCTGATCGCGGCCGGCCAGGGCGCTGAGGCGCCCGCCTCCAAGCTGCGCGAGCATTTCGACGCCATCAACACCTTGATGGCTGGCGAGGATCTGGGCGACATCGCCGCGCGGCTGTATGCGCTGCAGAGCGAAGACGCCTGGCTGCAGGGCGCGGCCAAGGCCTTCGCCAAGGGCGCACCGAGCTCCATCGCGCTGAGCTTTGCGCTGTGGCAGCGCGTGCCGCGCATGTCGCTGGCCGAGGTGTTCCGGCTCGAGTACTGGGCCTCGCTGGGTTTCTGCGCGCACAAGGACTTCGCCGAGGGCATCCGCGCCGTGCTGGTCGACAAGGACCGCAACCCGAAGTGGAGCCCGGCCAGCCTTTCCGAGATCACGCCGGCCTTCGTCGAGGACCACCTGCGCCCGCGCGGGGAGATGGCGCCCGAGCTGGTCGGCCTCGTTTAGATCCACAACCTACGGAGACAAACACATGAAGATCGCCTTCATCGGCCTGGGCAACATGGGCGGCCCCATGGCCGTGAACCTGCACAAGGCCGGCCACCAGGTCAGCGGCTTCGACCTTTCGGAAGCGGCGTGCAAGAAGTACGCGGCCGACGGCCTGGCCATCGCCGCCACGGCGGCCGACACGCTGGACGGCGCCGTTGTCGTGGTCAGCATGCTGCCAGCCAGCCAGCATGTGGAAGCGCTGTACCTGGGCGACAAAGGCCTGATGGGCAGGATCGCGCCCGGCACCCTGGTCATCGACAGCAGCACCATCGCGGCGGCGAGTTCGCGCAAGGTGGCCGAGGCCGGCGCCGCACGCGGGATCGCCGTGATCGACGCGCCCGTGTCCGGCGGCACCGGCGGCGCCATCGCCGGCACGCTGACCTTCATGGTCGGCGGCAGGCAGGCCGACCTGGAGCGTGCGCGCCCCGTGCTCGAGAAGATGGGCGCCAACATCTTCCACGCCGGCGATGCCGGCGCCGGACAGACCGCCAAGATCTGCAACAACATGCTGCTGGGCATCCTCATGATCGGCACCTCCGAGGCGCTCGCGCTGGGCGTGGCCAACGGGCTCGATCCCAAGGTGCTGTCGGAGATCATGCGCCGCAGCTCGGGCGGCAATTGGGCGCTCGAGAAGTACAACCCGATGCCGGGCGTCATGGAGACCGCGCCGGCCTCCAAGGGGTATGCCGGCGGCTTCGGCACCGACCTCATGCTCAAGGACCTGGGCCTGGCGCAGGAAAACGCCGCCGCCGTGCGCGCCGCCACGCCACTGGGCGGCCTGGCCCGCAACCTGTACGCGGCGCACAGCCTGGCGGGACATGGCGCGCTGGACTTTTCCAGCGTGCTCAAGCTCGTCCAGAAAGGCTGAGCGCCTCCACCAGCCGCTCTGGCTGCACCGGCTTGAACAGGCAGGGCAGCCCGCTTCGTCGGATCGCGGCAATGCGCTCGGGCGCGGTTTCACCGGTTACGAGCAGGCAACGCATCGCCGGAAGATGCCGTCGCACTTCGAGCAGGAAGTCCAGCCCGCTCTCGTCGCCGGGCAGCCGGAAATCCGCCACCACCGTGCTGATCTGCGGCAGCTGCTGCAGCAGCTGCCGCGCGGCCGGCACGTCTTGCGCCACGCGGACCTGGCAGCCCTGCATGGTGAGCCACGCCGCCATGGCCATGGCGCTGTCGACCTCGTCGTCGAGCACGAGCACGTGGTCGGGCAACCGGCCGCGTGCCAGCGCACGCGCGGGCGGCAGGGCGGGAACGGCCACCGGGGGCACGGCGCGTACCACCACACAGCAGCGCGTGCCGCGGCCCGGCTGCGAGCGCAGTTGCACCGGATGCTGCAACAGCGCCGACAGCCGGCGCACGATGGCAAGGCCCAGTCCCATGCCCTGGGCCCGGTCGCGCTGCGGATTGCCGACCTGGTAGAACTCTTCGAACACCTGCGCCTGCAAGGCCGGCGCGATGCCGATGCCGGTGTCCACGATCTCGAAGCGCACGGCCTGGCCCCCATCGGCCAGCCGTGCCGGCCGCGCCGCCACCAGCACGCCGCCCTGCTCCGTGTACTTGATGGCGTTGTCCAGCAGGTTGCCGAGCAGACGCTCGAGCAGCAGCTGGTCGCTGGCCACGTGCAGGTCGCCCGGTGCGCGGATGCGCAGGCGCAGGCCCTTGTCCTGCGCACGCACGCCGTAGGTGTTCTGCAGCGAGACGAACAGCGCGTGCACGCCCAGGGTCTCGATGCGCGGCTGTACGGCGCCGGCGTCCAGCCGCGACACGTCCAGCATGCCGTCCAGCGATGCGCCCAGCATGCGCACCGAATGCGCCAGGCGCGCGACCGTCTCGCGCTGCGGCCCTTCGTTCAGGCTGTGCTCCAGCACCGCGGTTAAGAGCGACACCGCGTGCAGCGGCTGGCGCAGGTCGTGGCTGGCCGATGCCAGAAAGCGCGTCTTCTCGCGGCTGCCGGCCTCCACGCGCTCCACCTGCTCCTCCAGGCGCCGCGCCATGTCTTCGCGGTCGAATCGCACCTGCAGCGAATCGACCAGCAGGTCCGCCTGCTGCGCGGTCCACTTGATCAGCGTCGAGCTGTACTGCGCCAGCGCCAGCGCCATGATCCAGCCGATCAGTCCGCCCGACCAGGCCAGCGCCAGCACCAGGCCGGTCATGGCCGGCACCACGAAGGCCGCGACCGTCTGCCGGTGCGAGCTCAGCACCGCGGCCGCGCTGGACACCATGCCCACGATGAACACCGCCATCAGCGCCATGGAGGCGGTGTCGCCATGGCGCATGAGCAGCCAGGGCGCCAAGGCCCAGGCGCTGCCCAGCATCCAGAGCAGCCGGGTCTGGCGGTGCAATTCCGGGCCCAGCTCGGCGTCGGGCACCGGCGCGCCCGCGAGCAGCCGGCGCGTGTGGGCGTAGCGCAGCGCCTGCACCCCGTGCACCAGCGCGGCCCAGGCCAGGACCCGTGGCGAAGGGCCCTGCGCGTAGAACAGCGCCCACAGGGCCATCGCGTACAGCGCGGCCGCCGCGGACGCGGACAGGCTGAACTTCTGCAGCAGCAATTCGAG
>CAJYRH010000256.1 GCA_913776795.1 uncultured Pseudorhodoferax sp.
CCCCTTTCGAACCGCCAACGGAACAACGCGTTGTTGGGGAGCCGGGCCCGGATACAGCGGAACCTGTACAGGTCTGTCGGCACGATGGGCTTGCCGTGCATGCGCAGGAATTCCGGCGACGCGACGACGGCATTGCTGCGGTGCAGGCCCAGCGACAGGGACACCATGTCGCTGGGCACCAGATCGGCAGGCCGCAGGCCCATGTCGAAGCCTGCCGCAACGATGTCGACCAGCCGCCCCTCCGTGACCAGATCGACATGCACTTGGGGATAGCGCCGCAGGAAGGTGAGGATGAGAGGCTCCATCACCTCGCGCGCTGCCGACGCAAAGCCGTTGATGCGCAGAGTGCCGCTCGGCGTTTCCTGGAGCGACTGTGCGGCGTGCATGGCGTCGTGGATGTCGGTCATGGCCGGCCCCACCCGCTCGACAAATGACCTGCCTGCATCGGTGAGGGAGACGCTGCGTGTCGTGCGGTTGAACAGGCGAATACCCAGGCGCTGTTCCAGCTTGGCGATGGCATTGCTCAGTGCCGTCGTGGACATGCCGAGGTCCAGTGCCGCCGCCGTGAAGGAGCCTTTGCGCGCAACGCTCAGGACAGCATCGAGGTCGGCAAGAACAGATCGCGTCATTTTCCCGATTTTCGAAAAAGCTCATCCTATTTTGTCCCGATTGTTGTGGCAATCGTTCAGTCCTAAATTCTTTCCGTCGGCTCTGCCAAAGGCCAACGCCACAGCCACAAAGGCTGTTTTTGTTCACATCACTGGAGAGTTCAATGACTGTCGAATTGCCCAAGAGCATCGAGGCCTACTTCACGGCCGACCGCGGCGGCGGCCCCGACGCGGTGGCTGCCGCCTTCACCGAGGACGGCGTCGTCAAGGATGAAGGCAAGACCCACAAGGGCCGCGATGCCATCCGCCAATGGAAGGCCGGCACGACGCAGAAGTACACGTACACGATGGAGCCCTTCCTGGTGACCAATGATGACGGCAAGACCCAGGTGACGTGCCATGTCGTCGGCGACTTTCCCGGCAGCCCGGTCGACCTGCGGTTCTTCTTCGTTCTCGAGAACGACAGGATTGCCCAGATGGAGGTGACGGTATGAGCCCGTTTCTCACGCTGCGTGGGCGCCGGGCGCTGGTCACCGGCGGCACCTTGGGCGCAGGCGCCGCCACCGTGGCGCTGTTCCGCGAGCTGGGCGCGCAGGTGCTGACCACGGCACGCACCAAGCCTGCGGACTTCCCCGACGACGCATTCGTCGCTGCCGACCTGACCACGGAAAACGGGGTTCAAGCCGTCGTCGAAGCGGTGCATCGCCAACTCGGCGGGCTCGACATCCTGGTGAACGTTCTGGGCGGTTCTTCGGCTCCTTCGGGCGGCTTTGCCGCGCTCGACGATGCGGAGTGGGACAAGGAGTTCGCCCTGAACTTCTTTCCCGCCGTCAGGCTGGACCGTGCGCTGGTCCCCGGCATGGTCGCGCAGGGCAGGGGCGTCGTGGTCCATGTGACCTCGATCCAGAACCGCCTGCCGCTGCCGGAAGCGACGACGGCCTACGCGTCGGCCAAGGCGGCACTCAACACCTACAGCAAGAGCCTTTCGAAAGAGGTTTCTCCCAAGGGTGTCCGGGTGGTTCGGGTGTCACCGGGCTGGATCGCAAGCCCGAACGCCAATGGCCTGGCCCTGCGCATTGCCGAGGAAGCCGGCATCGGCTACGACGAAGCGGTGCAGGTGATCATGAAGTCGCTCGGCGGCATCCCGCTGGGGCGACCCGCCGACCCGAAGGAGGTTGCCGACCTGATCGCCTTCCTGGCGTCGGACCGGGCATCGTCCATCACCGGATCAGAGCACGTGATCGACGGCGGCACCATTCCGACAACCTGAGGCGCCACGCGCTGCAGGTCCGTCTCGCCACGAGAGGCCACGGGCCTGGCCCTCTCGCCATCCGGGCGCATTCCGCGCCTCTTCCACGCTGACCGCCATCGGCAAATCCTTTCAAGGAGCTTTTCATGAAAACGATCTTCAAACTGTCCGCCTGCATCGCTGCGATCGGGATCACCACCTTGGGCGTCCTGCCTGCCGCACAGGCGGCAGCGCCGGCCGAGAAGGCGACCGTCGTGCTGGTCCATGGCGCCTTCGCCGATGGTTCGAGCTGGGACGAGGTCATCCCCTCGCTGCACCAGCGCGGCCTGAAGGTGGTGTCCGTGCAGAACCCCCTGAGCTCGCTGGCCGACGATGTCGCCGCCACGCGGCGGGCACTGGATGCGCAGACCGGACCCGTGGTGCTGGTCGGCCACTCCTGGGGCGGCATGGTCATCACCGAGGTCGGCAATCATCCGCGCGTGCAGTCGCTCGTCTACGTGGCCTCGTTCGCACCGTCGGTCGGCCAGTCGATCAACGACCTGGCCAAGGACTACCCCAAGCCGAGCGGCCTGGACCACGTCGTCGTCGACAAGGAAGGCTTCGTGACCATGTCGTTCGAGGGCATCTCCAAGCACTTTGCGCAGGACGTTTCCCCCGCGAAGCACCGACTGATGACGGCCACACAGGGGCCGATCCGCGGCGCCGCCTTCGACGAGAAGGTCAGCGTAGCCGCATGGTCGACCAAGCCCTCTTGGTTCATCGTCTCGGACCAGGATCGCATGATCCAGCCGGCACTGCAGTTGGACAACGCCAAGAAGATCGCAGCCACCACCATCCGCGTGCAGGCTGGCCACGTGCCGCAACTTTCCAAGCCCAAGGACGTCATCCAGGCCATCGTCGATGCCGCCCAGCTCGGCAAAGAGTGACCGAGGTCTCTGGGCAAGGCCGGGCCAGGTGCCCGGGGAAGGCTGAGCCCTCCCCCCGGCCGAATGGGCAAAAAGCATTCAGGATGACTGAGCCATGGTCCGCATCAAATCCATGCGCCCCTGTGCTCAGCGCGTCGAGAACTTTGCAAGGCGGGCGTTCCGATGCCGCCCGTGTCGGTCGGGGCTGCGTCCATCCAGTTCGGACTTCGACTGCTCAGCGCGCGCGGCATTTGATGGTGCTGCCTTCGACGGTGCACGGCGCGGCACTACGCGAGCATCTGGCACCGTTGGCGTTGTCGACACCGATCGGCTCGTTCGTCGCCGGTGCGACGTACCGCCCGACATTGGAGCGACTGGGGGCGTTCCGCCGCCTGGGGAGGCGCTGCCCGAACAGTGCTTTCAGGTGTCGTCGCGTCTCACATGAGTTGAGCCCAGAACTCTGAGGTGATGTGTCAGGTTTGTCGGCCAGAGCGGCCTCGACGGCTCGGAGAGCAACGGACCGGTGCTGGCCGAGAGCGGTTTCGACCCCATCGACGTTTCGGCGCCGTTGCAGCCGTCCGGTGCTGTCGCCATGCAGCGTGGCAGCCGGTCCAAAGACAGGCCATCGATGAAGATTGCAGCCGGCGTTCAGCAAACTCCGTCGGCCCCACCCGCTACGACAGTATTGCCATTGCAGTGCCGCACCAGCATGGAGCGATCGGAACAACGCTCCACGCTGCAATGCCGTGCACTCCGACGACGACTCCGCCGCGGCGTTGACCGCGCGCGTGCGACTGCGCGGCTCTACCCTGGGAGCACGACCCGCACCAGGAGCCCGGCCACCACGCAGACGATGAAGTTGCGCAGTAGCCGACGGAAGCGAGCCTCATCGAAACGGCCTGCGAGCCGATGGCCTGCGAAGTAGCCAGCCAGGCTAGCCGTGGTGCATGCCAACAGCGCAACGCCGCTGGCCCCCTCAGGCCATGACCCTGCGGTGAGCGACAGCTGGACGCCCTTGCCCAGGGCGAAGCACAGGTTCAGCGCGAGCAACTGCTCGAAGCGGTTCAGCTTGGCCAAGGACCCGTACAGCAGCATGAACGGAGCCCCCACATTGAGGGCCGACTCCGTCATGCCGGCCAGCACTCCGAACGCGGAAGCATGGCGTTGCATTGCCGTGGGACCCAGCGCTGCGGCTCTCGTGGCCACCCACGGCACGGCCAGACTGGCGCTCAGAAGCACCGCAAGCAGCGCGATGGAGACCCTTTCCGGAAGGCTCACCTGCAACAGAGTACCGGCCGCCGCGCCGGCAGCGATGCCGGGAAGCAGCCCCATCTGCCTGTCCCACGCGAGGCGAGACCGCACGTTGACCACAAGCCATCCCAGCGCCATGGCCAGCAATGGAAACGCCGCAAGCGCGACGGCCACCCGGTAATCGAGGAACAGCGCGAGCAGCGGCGTCGCGATCATGGCGAAGCCGATGCCGAACAGGCCATGCATGAATCCGGCGACGGACAGAACCGCCGCTGCAGCCAACAGGTGTCCCTCGGTCACCGGTCAGAGCACAACGTGTTCGCGCACGCGGGCTGCCGCGTGATTCAGCCGTTCAACGGCTGCGGCCATGTCGACAGCCAGCACCCGTCCGTCCTCCACGATGGTTTTGCCATCCACCATCACCCGCTCGACGTCGTCGCCGGTGCACGACAGCACCAGGAACATGAAAGGGTCGTAGCTGGGCGCGGCCTTGAAGGTATCGGTGCGGACAAAGATGATGTCTGCCTTGCAGCCGGCCGCCAGCCGTCCGAGGTCGGGCCGGCCCAGTCCATCGGCACCGCCAACGGTGGCCATGGTGTACACGTCGAGCGAGCTCGCCACCGAGGCCGAGTGCTCCACGATGCGGCACACCGTCGCCGCCATGCGCATGTCGTTGAACATGTCGAACGGAAACGTGTCGGTACCCAGCGACTGCCGGATGCCCAACTTGCGGTACTTCTCGATGGAGTTGATCACCCCGCCGCGCCTGGCCTTCACCCAGGGCAGGTGGACGACCGTGGTCTGCGAGTCGCGCAGTGCCGCCACCTCGTTGGCGTCCAGAGAGTCCATGTCGCCGTCGGCCGTCATGATCTGGCCATGGCCGATGAAGCAGTCCGGGCCGAGCATGCCGGTGTCAAGCATGTATTCGACGGTGGACATGCCGTACTCGGCACGGATGCGCGCGTACTCGTTGGGCGACTGGCCGGCGTGTGTGTGGATGGGAAGCTTGTGCGCATCGGCCACGCGGCGCGTCTCGCGGAGCAGCTCCGGATCGCAGGTGTCGATCTGTCCCGGGGCCAGCATGGTGTGCAAGCGCCCTTCGAACCTGCCATCCCAGCTGGTGCAGAAATCCACGCAGTCCCGGAACCGCTTGCGGCCGTTTTCCGGGTAGGCCTCATACCAGACCTTGCCGCCTGCGGCGTGGCCGTAGTGGTAGGTACGAAAGCGCGGCGCCGACCAGCACCGCAAGCCGATGCGCATGGCCGTCTTTGCGACCTCCTGGGCAATGCAGATATCGCCGTCCCCGCCGACTTCATAGTCGTAGCCCATCTCGACGACCGTCGTGGAGCCGGTGCGGGCAAGTTCGGCGAACGCACATTCCGATGCGATGACCTGGGCTTGGGGATCGCAGGCATGCCGCACTGCGGGCAAGGTCTTGTACAGCGTCCCGTAGTTGGTTTCCTTGGCGAGATGGGTGACGTTGGTCGACTCCTCCAGGTAGCCCTTCGTGAAGAGCGTGTCGGTGGTGTGCAGATGGGTGTTGACGAAACCAGGCGCCACGATGCGGCCGGTGGCGTCCAGAACCCGGTCGTCCGGGCCGGGTGGCCGCGATGCGGCGGTACCGACTTCCACGATGCTGTCGTTCTCGATTACCACGACGCCGCGTGGAATGGTCTGGTGTCGTCCGTCCAGCCAGGCGATGACGGTGCCGTTCTCGATGTAGGTCCTCATGTCGTATCCCTGTTGTTGGTTCAGATGGCGCTGCGGCCTGCATCGATGCGCGGCGCTGGCCGGCCTCCGTCGCTGAGCGCGAGGATGAGCAGGATTTCGTCGGCACGCGGCGCGTCCTCGAAACCCACGGTCAGCGTGTCCAGTTGGTCGAAGCTCCACGCGTCGTCCTTGTGCCCCAGCGGCACGTCGACCCGCGTGCCCATGGCAGCGACCTTGGCCGTCGAGGGAATAAGCGCGGCGCCGCCACCGATCAGTGCCCGCATGGGCTTGCCCAGACGAGGATGGAGCACTGCAGCAGCATGCTCGATCTCGCCCGATGCGCCCACGATGGCCGCCTTGCCATAGGCCACCGCCGGCTGAGGCAGCAGGGCGATCGCATCGGGCAGAAAGCGCTCCACCAGCTCTGCGCCGAGAAAGGCCAGGGCCGACAGGTCGTGCGACGGCTGGCCTGTCATCGGATTGACGATGGCAACTCCCAATGCCACCCGGGTCACCGGGCGAACGGACGCTGTCTTGCCATCGGCGAACACCCGCTCGCGCAGAACCCATGTTTTGCGCGGCGTCACGTCAACGCCTCGATTCCGGGCCGCAGCTTGACCGCTTGCTGGAAGCGTTCCCCCAACGCGATCAAGCGGCCATCTTCTCCTGCTCGCCCCACCAGCGAGATGCTGCAGGGTATCCCGTCTCTGCGGATGGCGGCCGGCACAGCCAGCGCACAAAGGTCCAGCGGACCGACACCGTAAGCATAGAAGCCGACCTGGTTGTTGCGCAGCAGCGGTTCTGCCAGCATGTCAGCCACGGTGAAGGCCTTCGGCACCGTCGGGGTGACCAGCACGTCGATGCCCTCCAGCTGCGCCCGGACCTGGCGCTGGAGCTCGCCCAGCCGGTACTGCGCCTTGAAGCCTTCCGTGGCGGTGTAGCCACGTGCGCCCCGCAGGATTGCCGCCACCGCCGGAATCAACTCGTCGGGATGCTGGTCCAGCATCTCGCCGTAGCTGGCGTCACGCTCGGCTACCAGCGCGCTTTCGAAAACCATGTTGCCCGCCTCGCGGAACGCCTCAAAAGGGATGGGGACCATGGTTCCGCCCAGCGCCTCGAGTTGGCGCACCGCTTCCGCGAAACAGCGTTCGGCTTCGACGTCGCCAAAGAACTCCAGCGCGTCCGGCACGGCAAAGCGGAACTCGGCCGGAAAGGACGCCTCGAGGGACCACCCGGAAACATCTGCTGCGACCGGTCCGATGGGGTCCTGCGGATCGCGCCCTGCAATGGCCTGCAGCACAGTGTGGGCCTCGGCCACCGTCGGCGCGAAGACCGGTATGCAGTCGAACATCCGGTTGTTGTAGACCATGCCCCGGCTGCTCACGAGTCCGATGCTGGGCCGCAGGCCGACGATGTTGTTCATGGCCGCCGGGATGCGGCCGGAGCCCCCCGTGTCCGAACCGAGGGAAAAGCTCACGAGACCCGCTGCCACTGCCACCCCCGAGCCGGTGCTGGAGCCTCCCGGAATGATGTCGGCATGGAAGGTGTTCAGGCAGCGCCCCGCCAGCATGCGCGTGCCGTTCAGCCCGGTGGCGAATTGGTCGAGCGTCTGCTTGCCGATGAAGATGGCACCCGCATCGAGCGCACGCTGCACTGCCGCGGCAGTGTGCTGCGGCCACTGCGTGAAGCCCGGGCAGCCGCACGAGGTCGGCATGCCGGCGACATGGACGTTGTCCTTCACGCCAAAGGGCAGCCCGTACAGCGGCAGCGAATCGATCTCGCCGATCCGTGACGCCAGCTCTTTGGCGCGGGCCATGGCGGTCTCCCGGTCGGCCAACGCGGCCCAGACATGGTCGTCGCCGCGGCGGGCAATGGCTTCGAACACATGGTCGACGACTTCGGCAGGTGTCGTGGTGCCTTGGCTGTAGGCCCCGCGCAAGGCTTCGAAGCGCAGCGAAACGGCTGTTCTGGTCATCGATGCGGTCACGGCTTACTCCGGCTTGATGCCGGCGGCACGGAAGGCGTCGCCCCATTTGCGGCCTTCGGCCGCGATGAAGCGGCCAAATTCCTCGGGAGAGCTGCCCAATGGCTCCATGTACGCGGACGTGAGCTTGCTGCGCACATCGGGCATGGCAAGCGCCTTCATGAATTCCGCGTTCAGGCGTGCGATGACGGCAGGTGGGGTTCGAGCGGGCGCCAGGAGGCCGAACCAGCCGTAGGCCTCGATGCCCGTGATGCCGAAGTCCGCAAGGCTGGGCACATCCGGGATGGTGGAGTCCCGCTGCGTTCCGAGGACAACCAGGGGCTTCATGCCCTTGGACGGGTCCATCGCATGGCCCATGAAGTTGGCGGGGTTGGTCGCACCGTACTGGATGTGTCCGCCCAGCAGGCTGTTGATCATGGGTGCCGGCCCCGCATAGGTGATGTGCTGCATGGCGTTGCCTGTCCTGACCTTGAGCATTTCCACGCCGAGGTTCGACAACGACCCGGTTCCAGGCGATCCGTAGTTCAGGCTTGCGGTACCGGTCGACGCGATGAGCTGCTTGAACTCCCTTGTCTGCGCGCTGGGTCCTGCCACCAGCACGTTCGAGTACCGGACAAGCTGGCCCACTGGCGCGAAGTCCGTGGCTTTCCAGCGCAGGTTGAGGAAGGCGAAGTGGTTGGTCGCAATGTTCGGCGCTTGCAGCAGCACGGTGTATCCGTCCGCAGCGGCGCGGGCGACATGCTCCGTGCCGATGTTGGTCGAGGCGCCAGCACGGTTCTCGACGATCACGCCCTCCTTGAACGTCTCGCCCAGCTTCGTCTGCAACACACGCGCCAGCAGGTCGCTGGCACTTCCAGGCGGATATGGCACAACGATGGTGAGCGGCCTGGATGGATATTCCTGCGCTTGAGCAAGAACCGGGGACGCGGCCATCGCCATCGTCAGGGACAGGGCATGCAGCGCAGAAAAAGCCAGTCGGTTTAGGGTGGTTGATACCTGTGTGTAGGGCACGGTGTGGACTCCTGAGGGCCGACGAAGCGCGGCCGACGAATCCAGTTTCGAATCTGCCCAATGGCATTGCCAGCAATTAATTGCCGGCCTGCGGTGCCTGCAAACCGCCTGATCTAACGCGCCGCGCTGAGCGCCTTCGGGTCACGCACCAGATAGGTGCCGTCTGGGAGCCGGTCCAGCAGACGTTCGCCCTCAAAGCGTGCGAGGGATACAGAGACCCATTGCCGCGTCGATCCGATCATTCCCGCCAACTCCGCATGGCTAAGGTCGATGACGTTCGGGCGCACGCCTGGGCGGGCCGCAAGCATGACGAGCAGCCTGGCCAACCTGACCCGCATCGAGTGCGTCGCCAGGAGTTGCAGCAGAGCGCAATAGCATTGGCTTTTGTGAACCAACGCATCGGTCAGTGCCAGTGCGAGATCGGCACGCCCACGGCTGAGCAACCGCAGCTCCGGTCCCGGCAGCCACAGGCATTGCGCGGGCTCCATCGCCACGGAAGTCCATGCGTGCCGGCCTCCCCCAAACAGCTGCGGGGCACCAACGTAGTGCCCTGCCGTCCAATAGCCCAAAGTCAGTTCGCGACCGTCTTCGGACACGTAAAAAGATTTGATGGTGCCCGACTCGATGAGGTGGATTCCGTCATGGGCATCGCCTTGACGGAAGAGCGCTTCGCCCCCGCTGTAGCCTCGAACGACGCCGATCGCCTGCACCGCGACGCGGGTGGCAGGCTCCAGTTGCTGCAGCAACTCCGGTGGCTTTCCGGCAATCTCTGCAGGCGTTGAGAGCAGCATGGTGTGCCGGTGTTCCGGCTGGGAGCGCGTCGCAGGCTTCATGGACGAAATCTACAACGCCCATTGGTGCGCCGCGCTTGCCTTCGGCTTGCCATCAACGGACTCACGGCGAACTTTATGACGACGGGCGGACGCCCTGCCTCAATTTCACAAATCAGACCATGGTCGGGAGCAGGTGGACGCGGCTGGCAGCTGCGCGCCCAGCCCTGCCGCCGTGCTTATCTCCCCGACGGCAATCGAGCGCACTGCAGACCGTGCCCAACACATGAGGATCAACGATCTGACTCCTTGACGTTGGTGATGCGCATCGAGCGGTCGTGAGCCGTCACCGTTCGGCTGATTGAGCTCGACCTGACACGGGGACATGCCCCGCTCCTGTCAAGGGTGGCACGATACTCCCCGGGACTCGGCGCACTTCGCCCCAATCAACTCGGGTCAGCGCACGTGTACGACGACACCACACTGGTCGGACGCTGGCCGCCAAGATAGCGGGGATAACTCGGATACGAGCACAGTGGAAGTGTCCGGCCGTCACTGGCACTGACCTGCGCAGCCTTCGGCGGCGCCTTGTCCGTCTCGACCCAGTCGGCGATCAAGGCAGCACGCGGCGACAAGGCAGAGCCCGTCGCGTCCGCAGCCTTTGCGCACCTGCGCCATGCCGTGCTGCTCGGTCCCGCGGCGGCTTGCGCAGGGCTGATGCCCTTCGCCGACATGCTGGCGGCGGGCCAGGCCGTGACGGCGCAAGCGCTGGCGCGGCGTCAGGCGGCCGTGCGTCCCGAGGATGTGTCTCAGATCCAGTTCACCAGCGGCACGACTGGTACGCCCAAGGGCGCCATGATCACGCACCGCGCCACGCTGACAACGCACGTCTGTTCGGCCTGCGTGCAGGTTTCCGCGCGGGCGATCGCATGGTCACGGCCATGCCGTTCTTCCACACGGCCGGCAATGTGCTGGACGTGCTGGGCCTGCTGGCCCATGGCGGCACGCTGGTCAAGGCCGTCCAGTTCGAGCCGCTGAAGCTGCTGCAACTGGTGGAGCAGGAGAAGGCCACCATCCTGCACGGCGTGCCCACCATGCTGATCGCCATGCTGCAGCACCCGCAGGCAGCCAGCACGGACACGCGCAGTCTGCGGCTCGTGCTGTCGGGCGGCACGCCCATTCCCGTGCCGGTGCTCGAACAGGTCAAGCAGCAGTTCGGCGCGGACCCGGTGATCGGCTTTGGCATGACCGAGGCCAGCCCCATGGTGACTGGCACGCCCGCCAGCGACAGCTTCCAGACCCCCAACGGCAAGGTCAGGAAAGTCGACCTGCGCGACCGTCTGCTGGCAGCGCTGCGCGAAGTGGAGGCCAGCCGTGTCTGAGCCCAGCTTGCCGCTGCTGTACGAGAAGTCCGGCCCGGTGGCGACCTTCACGCTGCACCGGCCCGCGGCGCGCAATGCGCTGACGCCCGAGCTGGTCTGCCGCCTCGCCGACGCATTGCGCGACTTCGCGCACGACCCGGCGCTGCGCGTGGGCGTGCTGACGGGCGCAGGCGAAAAGGCCTTCTGCGCCGGCGGCGACCTCGGCACCATGCTGCCGCTGCTCAGCGGCGACCGCGCACCCGCCGACGACTGGGACCGCCGGGTGCTCGATGAGCCGTTCGTGAGGGCCGCCTCCGGCCTGCGCGACTTCGCGCTGGACAAGCCACTGGTCGTGGCCATCAACGGCGCCTGCCTGGCCGGTGGCCTGGAGATAGAGCTGGGTACCGACATCCGCATCGCAGCCGAGCACGCCAGCTTCGGCCTTCCGGAGGTGCGCCGCGGCGTGATCCCGTTCGCCGGTTCGCTGGCGCGGCTGGCACGCCAGATTGCGCACGTGCAGGCCATGGAGCTGCTGCTGGTCGGCGAGGCGGTCGCAGCCGAGCACCTGCGCACGCGCAGCCGTGCGGCAGATGCGCGCCCAGGGCCATGGCGGCCGCGTGGTGCTGGTCAGCTCCATCTCGGGCCAGCGCGGCAAGTTCGGCCAGGGCAACTACGCCGCGGCCAAGGCCGGGATCGCCGCCATGGCGCGCACCTGGGCGAAGGAATGTGCGCGCGCCAGCATCACCGTCAACGCCATCGTGCCGGTGGCCATGACGCAGATGGTCGCCACCATCCCGGCGTTGGCACCCTTCGCCGAAGCGGCCGCACGCGGCGAGCCCCTTCCCCCATCGCTGCGCCAGGGCGCGGGACTGGGCTTGCCAGAGGATGTCGCGCCGCTGCTCTTGTTCCTGGCATCCCGCCAAGCGGCGAACATCACCGGCCGGTGCATCGGCATCG
>CAJYRH010000257.1 GCA_913776795.1 uncultured Pseudorhodoferax sp.
GGTTGATCCGCGCCACTACGCCACCATCCTCGACCACGGCGAAGAAGCGCTGGTGGTAGTGGCGCGGCGTGCCGTCGCCGGACTGGGCGAAGGCCTTGCCGGCCAGCCCGCGCAGCGGCGAGGCCAGCGCGCAGTGGTCCCCGCGCGTGCAGTCGACTTGGCGGTCGCGCGCGGCCTCGGCGATCGCCACGGCGCGGCCGTGCTGCGCCTGCGACAGGCTCGCGCAGCCGCTGCCGAGCAGCAGCGCCACCACCACCAGCACCCGCATCAATTTTGATATCACCGAGTGGCCGCCTCGGTCAGGCGTGCGCGCAGCACGAAGGTGACCCGGTCGCTCAAGGCCAGATCCCACTTGTCCATTCCGTAACGTCCACGCAATACCGTACCGCGGCTGATGACGTCGCAATCATAGCCTGCGCGGGTGCATGCGGCCGGCATGACGGTCAGCGTCTCGGCGTGGCTGATCCCGCGGATGCTCAGGATGCCGGGGATCGGCCCGCCCTTGCCCAGCACCTGCGGCGAGAACGGCTGCGAGTCGAAGGACACGGTGGGGTAGCGCGGCGCGTCGAAGAAATCCTCGCCGCGCATCCAGCCTGTGTAGCGCGGCTTGCCGGGGATTTCCACGTAGGCGGTGAACAGGCGCAGGTGCACCTGGTGGCGGCCATCGGGCAGCACGTGCACGGTGCCCTCGTAGCGCGGGAAGAAGCCTTCGATGCGCTGGCCGAAGCGGGTGCGGATCTCGAACCCGAAGCGCGACTGCGCCGGGTCCAGGGCGTATTCGCCGGGCGCCAGCAAGGCCGGCGTCACCTGCGCGTGGCCGACGGCGCACCACAGACACAACAGCAGCAGCGCGGCGCACAGCGCCGGCCGCAGGAGCCTGCGCAGCGGGCTCAGGGCCACCAGAACGCGGTCAAGCGCGCCACGCCCGGCTCGATCGCCGCGTCGTGCGGGACCCCGAGTACGGCGACGCTGGCGGTGGGCATGCCGCGGTAGTCGCCGGACTGGCCGCTGTGCATCAGTGCCGCCAGCCGCTCCAGGCCCGGGTTGTGGCCGACCAGCAACAGCCGCTCGACGTCGCGGTGGCCGTCCAGCAGATCGGCCAGGGTGCCCGAGGTCGCCTCGTAGATGCGCGGCTCCAGGCGCTGCTCGACGTAGCCGGTCAGCTCCAGCACCGCCTCCAGGGTTTCGCGCGCGCGCCGCGCCGGCGAACACAGCACCCGGTCCGGCACCAGCCGCTGCTCCAGCAGCCAGCGCCCGGCGGCTTCGGCCTCGGCCAGGCCGTGCGGCGACAGCGGTCGGTCGAAATCGGCCTGGCCGGTGTCGGCCGGTTCGGCGTGGGCATGGCGCAGCAGGATCACTTCTCGCAAAACGATGGTCATCGGTCAGGCCTTCTTGAGCCACTTGAGCAACGGTTCCCAGTCCTGCTGGTGGTCGCGGACCTGGACGGAGTGGTAATCGAACAGGCTGCGGCCCAGCCCCACCAGCACCACGTAGGCCTGGCTGTCGCGCAGTTGCGCCACCACCGGGTAGGGCCATTCGGCGAGCATCTGCAGCGCCTGCTGGGTGGCATTGGTCCAGGGTTTGCTGCGGTTGAGCACCAGCCCGACCGGCAGCTTGCGCTGGTGCACTCGCGGCACCTTGGCCAGGGTGTTGAGGAAGCCGACGGTGGCTTCGATGTCCAGCGCCGAGGGCATCACCGGCACCACCACCGCGTCGGCCTCGTCGAGGAAGTGGGTCAGGTCCTCGGCCATGGCGCCGGCGGCGGCGTCGACGATCACCCGCTGCGCGTCGTCGGGCAGCGCCGCGCGCCAGCTGCGCTTGCGGCTGGCGTCGATCGGCAGCACCGCGCTGTCCAGCCCGGCACGGCGTTCGGCCCAGCGGGTCGAGGAGCCCTGCGGATCGGCATCGGCCAGCACCGTGCGCTTGCCTGCCAGCGCGTAGGACGCCGCCAGGTGCGTGGCGACCGTGGTCTTGCCCACGCCGCCCTTGGAGCCGGCCACCAGGATCGTCTTCATGCACGCCTCGCTTCCGGGGGAAGAAGCCGGAGCGTACACCGGCCCTACGTCAGCCGGTAGTCAACGCGCAGCACGCCGCCAGCCGCCGGGCTTGCTATCGTGGCGGCCCCCTTCGCCTTCCGATGCCATGAGCGAGCTGCAGGACCTGGTCGCGCTGATCCGCGCCAACACGCCCCTGATCGTGATCGAGACGCAGGAGGAGGCGCGCATCGTCGACCTGTTCCGGCAGGCCTTGATGCAGGTCTGGCGCGCCCTGCACCGCTGGTCGATCACCGAGGGCCTGCGCCGCATCGACCTGGACCGCGAGGACCCGCCGAGCGGGCCGCCGGATGCCAGCGCGGTGCTGCAGGCGATCAAGCAGGCCGATCAGCGCGGCATCTACCTGCTGCTCGACGTCACCCCGTACCTGGGCTATGCCAGCCACCAGCGGCTGCTGCGCGACATCGTCGAGCGCCGCCACTGCCAGCCGCACGTGCTGGTGCTGATCGGCACGCGGATCGAGCTGCCGGCCGAGCTGGAAGCGCTGGCGACCCGCTTCAATCCGCGCCTGCCCGACGCCAACGCCCTGCTGAAGATGGTGCAGGAGGAGGCGCTGGGCTATGCGCGCGAATTCGGCGGACGCCGGGTCGAGGTCGACGGCGAGGCGGTCAAGCAGATCCTGCGCAATCTGCGCGGGCTCAGCCTGATCGACGCGCGGCGCATCGCCCGGCAACTGATCTACGCCGACGGCGCGCTCACCGCATCCGATCTGCCGCAACTGGCCAAGCTCAAGTTCGAACTGCTCAACCGCAGCGGCCACCTGCAGTACGACAACGATGCCACGCGCTTCGAGGACGTGGCCGGTGCGCGCCGGCTCAAGCAGTGGATCGCACAGCGCCGCGCGGTGTTCGCCGGCACCGCGCCACCGGGGCTGGACCCGCCCAAGGGCGTGCTGCTGCTCGGCGTGCAGGGCTGCGGCAAGTCGATGCTGGCCAAGGCCACCGCGGCGGGGTTCGGCGTGCCGCTGCTGCGCCTGGACATGGGCGCGCTGTACGCCAAGTACCACGGCGAGACCGAGAAGAACCTGCGCGACGCGCTGGCCGCGGTCGAGCAACTGGCGCCGTGCGTGCTGTGGATGGACGAGATCGAGAAGGGCCTGGCCAGCGGCGGCGAGGACGGCGGCGTATCGCGGCGCGTGCTCGGCACGCTGCTGACCTGGATGGCCGAACGCGGCAGCGCCGACGGCAGCGCCGCGGTGTTCATCGTCGCCACCGCCAACCAGGTGCACGAGCTGCCGGCGGAACTGCTGCGCAAGGGCCGCTTCGACGAGATCTTCTTCGTCGATCTGCCTTCGCCTGACGTGCGCGTGGAACTGCTGCGGCTGCACCTGGGCCGGCGCCAGCTCAACGCCGACGACTTCGCACTGCCCGCGCTGGCGGCGGCCGCCAATGG
>CAJYRH010000258.1 GCA_913776795.1 uncultured Pseudorhodoferax sp.
TGGCCGACCTGCGGGACCCGGCAGGCCGGCCCATCCGCTTCCTGCGCGCCATCCCGCGCGACCCGCTCAGCGACCCCGAGCGTCAGAGCGCCGAGGCGAGCTGGGGCAAGCGTGCCTACGCGTCGCCAGCCGATGCGCCGGCCGAAGGGCGCGACGTGTTCGACGTCTATTCGCGCGACCCACGCAGCGGGCTCGACGGCGTGCCCTACCGGCAATGGTGAGCCCCATGTTTCGGCGGCGCCGCGGCTTCACGCTGATCGAACTGCTGGTGGTGCTGGCCATCGTGGCAACGCTGCTCGCGCTGGTGGCTCCTCAGTACCTCGGCAGCGTGGACCGCGCCAAGGAGCAGGTGCTGCAGGAAAACCTCGCCACCCTGCGCCGCACGCTCGACCAGTTCCATGCCGACACGGGCCGCTATCCCGACAGCCTGCAAGAGCTGGTGCAACGCCGCTACCTGCGCGCCGTGCCGCTGGACCCCATCGCCCAGAGTACCGACCAATGGACTCTGCTGGCACCGCCGAAGGGCGAGCGCGGCGCGGTGGCCGACGTGCGCAGCAGTGCGGCCGGAGCAGGGCGCAATGGCAGGCCGTTCACGGAGTGGTAACGGCCGGCGGCGCGGCCAGCGCGGCATCGGCTACCTGCTCGTGCTGCTCTGGCTGGCGCTGGGCAGCGTCGTCTTGACTGGCGAGGCATTGCTGTGGTCTGTGCAACGCCAGCGCGAGCGCGAGGAGCAACTGCTCTTCGTCGGCGACCAGATCCGCCGCGCCATCGGCAGCTACCACGCGGCCGGCCCCTCGGAGCCCAGGCCCTATCCACCGTCCCTGGACGTGCTGCTGAACGACACGCGCTTCCTGCCCGCGCGTCGGCACCTGCGCCGGCTGTACCGCGATCCCATGACGGGCACGACCGACTGGGGCCTGGTGCGCGGCAGCGACGGCGGCGTGATCGGCGTGTACAGCCGCTCCGAACACAAGCCATTGCGCCAGACCGGCTTCGCCGCCACCGACCTGGACTTCGAGGGGCAGGCGCAGTACGCGCGGTGGCGCTTCATCCACCACAACGCGCGCACCATTTACCAGCCGCCCGTGATGCTGCGCCCTGGCGTTTCTGGTAGTTCCTCGCAGTAGGCCGTGGCGCTGTAATGGCCACGTGCAAGCCGGTACAGGCTTGCCTGTGATTTGGAGGGAGGTACTGCAATGATTTACCGATATGCGCGTTCGGTGGGAGCCGGCATGCTGGCATTGCTGGCCGTTGCCACGCTGCCGGCACAAGGTGGCTCGGCGACGAACACATACGACAGCCTGGGTCGCCTGAGCAAGGTGACCTTCAGCAACGGCACCGTCGTCACCTACACGTACGACGCTACCGGCAACCGCACGACGGTCGTGACCACCGGCGCGCCGAGCTAGCGCGCCTGACGCTGGCCGGCTGGCCAGCCTCTACCCATTTCCCAACGCTTCACGGCCGCGCATGCGGCCGTGCGGAGAGGTGCTTTCATGTCATTTTTCAAGAGTTCCGCGGCGCGGCTTGGTGCATTGGTGCTGCTTGCATCCATCTCGGCGGCGCAGGCCCGCGCCCAGGGCACCGTCACCTTTCGTGCGCCAGCACCGTCGCCTGAGAACAACGCGGTGCAGTTGCCAGGCATCAGCCGCGTCGATCTCGCACCGGTCACTCCCGCTGAGTCCGAAGCGGCGATTCGTGCCCAGACCCGACCAGCCAACCTAAACCCTGGCGTAGGCACGACGACGCAGTCAGCACGCAATACCTCCGGCACAACGACGCAGGCCATGCGCGTGGCTGGCGACGCGGCACCTGCCGCGCCTGCCTCCATTGCCGAGCTGGCCCGTGCGCTGCGCAACAGCCCGGACCTCATCTACGAGCACGTTCGCAACAACATCGAATATGTGCCCATGTGGGGCATCAAGAAGGGTGCCTTCGGTACCATCCTGGACAACCAGGGGACCGCATTCGATCAGGCGGCGCTGATGGTCGAGTTGCTGCGGGCATCTGGCTACACCGCTAGCTTCGTGAAGGGCCGCATCTCCCTGACAGGAGCCCAGGTCGGCGATTGGTTGGGCGTGGATGCCTCCAATGCCTGCGCCGTTCTGAACCTGCTGGGCAATGGGCGTATTCCCATGACTGGCATCGTCGTCACCGCATCGGTGACTTGCCCGGGTGGCACGGCCGGGCTGGTCAGCCTGAAGGTCGACCATGTGTGGGTCAAGGTCAACATCGGCGGCACCAACTACTACTTCGACCCCAGCTACAAGCCGCACACGCGCAAGACCGGCATCAATCTGGCTAGCGCAACCGGCTACAACGCGGCCACCTACTTGAGCGCGGCTACCAGCGGTGCCACCAGCACGGCCGACTACATCCAGAACCCCAATCGCAGCAACGTGCGCAACGGTTTGGCCGCCTACGCTGGCAGCCTCGCCAGCCACCTGCGCACCAACCTGCCGGCCGCTACGCTGGACGACGCCATCGGCGGCATGACCATCGTGCCGCACGACGGTGTCGCTCTGCGG
>CAJYRH010000259.1 GCA_913776795.1 uncultured Pseudorhodoferax sp.
GCCGCCGGCTCGAAACGCACGTCCCAGTGCCTCAACTGCAGACGCCAGCTGATGTCGATGTCCTCGGTCAGTGCATCGGGATTCCAGTAGCCGGCATCGTGCAGGGCCGCGCGCCGGAAGCACACCATCACGCCCGACACCGTGAACACCTTGCCGTAGGTGCGCTGCGCGCGCTTGATCAGGCCGATGATGGAGGAAAACTCGCCGACCTGAATCCGGCCCAGCAGCGTGGAGCGCGTCCGGATGCGCGGATTGCCGCTCACGGCGCCCACCCGCGGGCTGGACAGCAGCTGGCGCATCATCCAGTGCAGGCAGTGCGGGTCGACGATGGAGTCGCCGTCGATGCACAGGAAGTACTCATGCCGGGCCAGGGCGGCTGCGGTATTGAGGCCCACGGCCTTGCCCTGGTTGCTGGCCAGGTGGATGGCGCGGATGCGGCTGTCCTCCCGCGCGTAGCGGTCGATCAAGGCCGGCGTGGTGTCCGTGCTGCCGTCGTCGATCAACAGGATCTCGAACTCCGGATAGTTCAGTGCGCGCAGGGCGGCCACGGTCTCGTGCAGGTTCGCCGATTCGTTATGGCAGGGCATGAATACGCTCACAGGCGGATAGGACGGCAGCGGGGGCGGCTGGTCGTAGGCAGGATCCTTGCGCTCGTAGTGAAAGTAGTAGTAGAGCCCACCGCACATCCATAGATATGACATGAACAGCGGGTAGTAAAACGTGAAGTCGAACAGCCAACCAATGCTGCGGCCCAGGTCGAAGTCCATGCGGTTGTCTCCTGCGGTCAGAAGCGCCAAGTGGCATGAAGGTAGATGTAGCCCTTGGTTTCGTAGACGCCGTCGTACGGGAAACGGCGCATGCCGACGCCATAGCGGGTCGAGAAATCGGGACCGATGTTCCACTCGTGCTCGTAACGCAGGTCGTGGAACAGGTTCCAGCCGTAATCTTCGCGCTTCCAGCCACCGCCGGCGGCCTGCACATCGCTGAACTGCTTGTAGTTGCCGACGGTGATGGCGGCGCGCTGGTTGAAGCTCTTGTCGTAGCGGCGCCAGGTCAACCAGTCGCCAGCCAGAGTCACCGACACGGCCATGTCACGCGCTGGGTTGAAATAGATCGCATCGCGCAGCGTGTTGGTGCTTGCGTAGATGGCCGGCTGCAGGTCCAGCGTCTTGCCGTACCCGCTGTACAGCCGCTCGGTCCAGCTGGCCGCCAAGGACCTGCGTCTGTTGCCGTCGTTGAAATCGTAGTAAGTCAAGTCGGCCGCGACGCGGCGCGACTCGTTCCATTGGTAGGCCGCGCCCACCAGACTCTTGCTGGCGTGCAGATAGCGGGGCGCGTTCAGGTAGTTCTCGGCGTCTGGCATCCGACCCTTGAGCGGGAAGTCGTTGGTCTGGCTTTCATGCCGGGCGCGCACCGAAAAATGGTCGCCGAACTGCCGGCTGCCACTGATAGACCAGTAGACGTCGTCGCCATTGCGAAGATCGCGTCCGAGCTCCATGCTCGCCTGCCAGTCGCGCCGAGTGATCTCGATGCCCATGCCCGCACGCTCGTGCCTGGCCGAGTTGTCATCGAAACTTGCGCGCGCCAGGTGGTGGTTGGCATAGAGCCGCTGGCCGTCGCCGAGCATGCCGCTGTACAGCGTGGACTCCCAGATGAGATCGTTGTTGCCCGCCACATGCCCTTGACCCAGGCCCCGCGTAGCGCCGCTGACCAGCAAGGGGCGCTTGCTGCGTTCCCAGGCGCGCAGCAGGCGCTGGACGGCGGGATGCTCCGGCGCACTGCGTTGCAGATCCTCGATGGATGAGCGGGCCTGCGCGAGGTCACCCTGGGCCCACAAGGCTTCCGCCAGGCCGACACGCGCGCGGATGTTGTCGGACGACCTGTTCAGCACCGCCTGGAACCGTTCCGCCGCCGCGCGGGGCAGGCCGCGTCGTGCAAGCAGTTCGCCCTGGTCGAGCCACAGGCCGGCGTCGTCGGGCAATTCGGCCTGCAACGCGCCGAGCGCGGCCTCGGCTTCGTTCAGGCGGTCGGCAAAGCGCATCAGCATGATGTCGGTCCGGCGCGCGGAAGCGCTGGCACCACTGTCATGCAACTGCTCCTGCGATACGGCTTCGGCGGCCCGAAAATTCTCGGCCTCCACCTCCGCGAAGATGAGGCCGGAGCGGGCCGCAGCATTGGTGGGCTCCTGCTGCAGAACGCGGCGGTACAGTGCGCGTGCTGCGATCGGTTCGCGCCGCTGCAACTCGGCATCCGCCGCTGCGAGCACGACGTAGGTCGGCTGTGCGCCGTCGGCTTGGAGTTCCCGGAAAAGGGCCAGGGCGTCTTCCGCCGCGCCGCGTTGCCGCAGCGCGACGATGCGGTCACGCTGCAGGCGCAGAAGCACGTCGTCGCTGCCCTGCTGGCGGGCCTGCGCGACGAGTACCGTGTTTTCGGCGAGTGCTGCGTCGATAGAGGCGTAGCGCCCCGGCGTGAAGTCACGGTCCAGCACGTCGACGGCCTCGCGGATGTGCCTGGCGTTCGTCGCCTGCGCGTCGGCCAGGGTCGGCGCTGCGGAAGCTGCCGTCGGTGGAGTGAGGGCGGTGGGAGCAGGTGGTTCGACGGTTGCGGTGGGTGCGACCGCTGCCGCGACGCCAGCGGGCTGCGCGCCCAGGGCCAAGAGGCGTTCGCCGAAGGGCCGGGCCCGCTGGTTTTCTCCTCTGGCTTGCAAAGCAGAAAGGGCCGCCTGCAGCATCGGCACATCCTGCCGCGCCAGGACCAGCATGCGACTTAGTTGCGCGTCCCCCCGCGCTGGCTTGCCATCGGCCAGAAGCGCGAGGCCGGCGCCGAGCGCGGCATCGGCGCTGCGTGGCCTGCGCTGTGCCAGCAG
>CAJYRH010000260.1 GCA_913776795.1 uncultured Pseudorhodoferax sp.
GCCTTCGTCGAGGCGCTGAACAGCCCCAAGGTCCGGGATCAGTTCACGAGCATCGGCTTCGAGATGGTGGCCAACACGCCCGCCGAGTTCGCGGCCTTCCAGCAGAAGGAATACGCGAAGTGGAAGACGGTCATCGAGACCGGCAAGATCAGTATTGAGTAACCCCCCGTTTGGCCGGCTCACTGCGTTCGCCGGCCGATCCCCCCCAAAGGGGGGCGCACCCAGCGGCCTGGCCGAGCCAGTTCCGCGGGTGCACTCGGATGGACTGCTCCGCGGCCCTCTGAACCGCGGCTTGCAACCGCCGCTGAACCTTGAACACCGCCATGACACACGACAGCATCGCCCACATCCGCCTCTCGTCCTGCTACCTGCCGCTGGCCAACCCGATCAGCGACGCCAAGGTGCTGACCGGGCGGCAGAAGCCGATGACCGAGATCGCGATGCTGTTCGCCGAGATCGAGACCAAGGATGGTCACAGGGGTTTGGGCTTCAGCTACAGCAAGCGCGCCGGCGGTCCCGGCCAGTTCGCGCACGCCAAGGAAGTGGCACCCGCGCTGATCGGCGAAGACCCCAGCGACATCGCCAAACTGTGGACCAAGCTGTGCTGGGCCGGCGCCTCGGTCGGCCGCAGCGGCCTCGCGGTGCAGGCCTATGGCGCGTTCGACGTGGCGCTTTACGACCTCAAGGCGCGCCGCGCCGGGCTGTCGCTGTCCAAGCTGCTGGGCTCGCAGCGCGACTCGGTGCGCTGCTACAACACCTCGGGCGGCTTCCTGCACACGCCGATCGAGCAGCTGTCGGTCAACGCCGCGGCATCCATCGAACGCGGCATCGGCGGCATCAAGCTCAAGGTGGGCCAGCCCGACGGCAAGATCGACATCCAGCGCGTGGAGGCCGTGCGCAAGCACCTGGGCGACCATGTGCCGCTGATGGTCGACGCCAACCAGCAATGGGACCGGCCCACGGCCCAGCGCATGTGCCGGATCTTCGAGCAGTTCAACCTGGTCTGGATCGAAGAGCCGCTGGACGCCTACGACCACGAAGGCCACGCGGCGCTGGCCGCTACCTTCGACACGCCCATCGCCACCGGCGAGATGCTGACCAGCCTGTCGGAGCACTACGACCTGATCCGCCACCGCGCGGCCGACTACCTGATGCCCGACGCGCCGCGCGTGGGCGGCATCACGCCGTTCCTCAAGATCGCCGCGCTGGCCGAGCACGCCGGCATCGCACTGGGCCCGCACTTCGCGATGGAGCTGCACGTGCACCTGGGTGCCTGCTATGCCACCGAGCCCTGGGTCGAGCATTTCGACTGGCTGGAGCCGCTGTTCAACGAACGGCTGGAGACCAAGAACGGCCGCGTGCTGGTGCCCACGCGCCCTGGCCTGGGCCTGTCTCTTTCCGAGCAGGCCCGCGCCTGGACGCGCGAGACCGCAGAGATCGGCCAGCGCGCATGATGGCGCGCTGACCCGTAGACACACGAGACCACGATGAGCACCCAAGCCCCCCTGTACATCACCATGCACGAGGCCGACAACGTGGCCATCGTGGCCAACGAAGGTGGCCTGCCGGCCGGCACGGTCTTCCCGGACGGCCTGACCCTGGTCGACAAGGTGCCGCAGGCGCACAAGGTGGCGCTGGTCGACATCCCCGCGGGCGGCGCCGTGCGCCGCTACAACGTGACCATCGGCTATGCGCTGAAGGACCTGCCGCGCGGCACCTGGGTGCACGAGCGCCTGCTGCAGATGCCCGAAGCGCGCGAACTGGTCGGCCTGCCCATCGCCACCGTCAAACCGCCGGTGCAGGAACCGCTCACGGGCTACACCTTCGAGGGCTACCGCAACCTGGACGGCTCGGTCGGCACGCGCAACATCCTGGCCATCACGCAGACGGTGCAGTGCGTGGCCGGCGTGACCGACTTCGCTGTGCAGCGCATCAAGGCCGAGCTGCTGCCCAGGTACCCGAACGTGGACGACGTGGTGGCACTGGAGCACACCTACGGCTGCGGCGTGGCCATCGACGCGCCGGACGCGGTCATCCCGATCCGCACGCTGCGCAACATCAGCCTGAACCCGAACTTCGGCGGCGAGGTCATGGTGGTGAGCCTGGGCTGCGAGAAACTCCAGCCCGAGCGGCTGCTGCCGCCTGGCGCGATTCCCATCGTGGACGAGCGCAATGTTGCGGACGTGGGCGACACGGCCGAGGCCAAGCTCGACGTGGTCTGCCTGCAGGACGATGCACACGTGGGCTTCATGTCCATGGTCGAGTCCATCATGCGTCAGGCGGAGGAACACCTGGAGCGCCTGAACGCGCGCCGGCGCGAGACCGTGCCGGCCAGCGAACTCGTGGTGGGCGTGCAGTGTGGCGGCAGCGATGCGTTCAGCGGCGTGACCGCCAACCCGGCCGTCGGCTTTTGCACCGACCTGCTGGTGCGTGCGGGCGCGAGCGTGATGTTCTCGGAAGTGACCGAGGTGCGCGACGGCATCGACCAGCTCACCTCGCGCGCCACCACGCCCGAAGTGGCCGAAGCCATGATCCGCGAGATGGCCTGGTACGACGCCTACCTGGCGCGCGGCCGGGTGGACCGCAGCGCCAACACCACGCCGGGCAACAAGAAGGGCGGCCTCTCGAACATCGTCGAAAAGGCGATGGGCTCGATCGTCAAGAGCGGCAGTTCGCCCATCACGGGCGTGATTTCCCCAGGCGAGAGGTTGAAGCACAAGGG
>CAJYRH010000261.1 GCA_913776795.1 uncultured Pseudorhodoferax sp.
TGCGCCGCCGGGCGCACATCCCGGCCCCGGAAAAAAATCACCCCAACAACTCCCCCACAGCCCCCTCGATCACCCCGATCTGCCGGCACACCAGCGCCACCTGCGTCTGCAGAATCCGCAACGTCTCCGCCGACACCTCCCCCGCACCACCATCCCCTCCCAGCGCCATGGCATCCGCCGCCTGTTCCAGCGCGCCTGCCAGCACCTGTGCGCGTCCGGCATCCTCCAGCGCCGCGCCTTCCTGGCGGCGCAGCGCCGCCGCCAGCGCCTCCAGCCGCCCGGCCGCGTGCGCCCCGGCCTCCTGGGCCAGGTCCGCGGCAGGGCCCGCAGGCCCTGCCCGGTGCGCACCCAGCGCCGAGAGATAGCTCAGCAGGGTGTGCGAAGCCACCAGCATGCGCATGCCGGCCAGCGAATGCGATCGCACGTGCCGCGGCTCCTGCAGCAGGTGCGAGAGCGTGGTGGAGAACGCCGCATCCGCGTTGTGCGCATTGCGCCGCGCGAGCCGGTAGTCCAGGTCGTCGGCCTTGCCGGTGGCGTACTGCGAGAGGATCTCGCGCAGATAGTGGGCATGCGCGGCCAGGGCCTGGGCCGCCACGGCCGCCAGGCGGCGCCCCTGCCAGTCCGGCAGCACCCACAGCATCGCCACCGCGGCGATGGCGCTGCCGATCATCGTGTCCAGCAGGCGCGGCAGGATCAGCCCGTGCGCAGCGCCGGTGGCCTGGTTGAAGCACATGAGCACCAGCAGCGTGATGGCGGCCGTGGCCGTGAGGTAGTGCGTGGTGCGGGTGACGAAGAACAGCACCCCCGCCGCCACGGCGAAGAGCGCCTGCAGCGGCAGGCTCGGGAACAGCCGCAGCAGCGCCCAGCCCACGACCAGGCCGACGGCCGTGCCGGCGATGCGCTGCGCCACGCGCGCCAGCGTCGCGCCATACGTGGGCTGGCACACGAACAGCGTGGCCAGTGGAATCCAGTAGCCGTGCACGGGATCGATCAGCTGCATCACGCCGTGGCCCGCCGCCAGCGCCAGGGACAGCCGCGCAGCGTGCCGGAACAGCGGCGAGCCGCCGTGCAGCTGCGCCTGCACCCGGCCCCAGGCGTCGGCCAGCGAACGCGGGGAGCGGTCGAGCAGGCTGCTGTCTCCCGCCCGCTCCCCGCCGTCGGGGTGGGTGGCGGCGTCGAGCTGCGCGTCCAGCGTGGCGAGGTTGCGAGCCAGCGCGCGCAGGCTGCGCAGGGGGCGCTGCCATTCGGCCCGGCCCTGGGCCTCCAGGTAGGCGATCGCGTCGCGCAGGTCGGCCATGGCACGCGCCACGGCGCCGTCCCGCTCGAAGGGCTGGTGCATCTGCAGCGCCTGGGCGATGCGCGCGCATTCCACGCCCTGCAGCTGCAGCACGCGCTGGCAGCGGTAGAGCACGTCGCTGTGGAACAGCACGTCCGCCCACTCGTTGTAGTGGTGGTGCGAGGAGCTGGCGCGCTCGTGGATGTCCTGGGCGATGAAATAGAGATTCAGGTGCCGCAGCATCCGCCCCGTCGGCAGGTCGCGCGCGCCGGCGCCCCAGCGGCTGAAGATGCTTTCCTTGGTGGCATTGAGGGCCGCCACCAGGCGGCCATTCGTCTGTGCCAGCGCCAGGCGCCGCCGCTCCACGTCCACGCCGCGCACCGGCTCGAACAGGCTGGCCTTGAGCCGCAGGTAGGCGCCCAGCTGGTCGTAGAGCCCCGCCAGGTTCTGCCGCACCTTCTGGTGCGGGAACGCCGCGCACCACAGCAGCGACAGCAGCGCATACCACGCCGCGCCGGACAGCAGCAGCAGCGGCACATGCCAGGGACCGCCGGCAGGCGCGTGCCCGGCCACCGTCCCCGGGGATGCGCTGATGGCCGCGTAGAGCGCCAGGATCACGGTCGCCGACGCGATGGCCCGGTAGCGCTCGCCGATGGCCCCCAGCATCGTGAAGCCGAAGGTGGAACATGCCAGGCCCGCCACGAACCAGGCCGGATGCGGCAGCAGCAGCTCCACGGAGAACGCCGCGAGCGCGAAGCACGCGAGCATGACCAGCACCGCGCGCAGGCGCCCGCGCCAGCTGTCGTCGGTCTCGGCGATCGCGCCGGCGATGATGCCCAGGAAGAGCGGCGTCACCAGCGCCACCTGGTCGCGCCACCAGCACAGCGCCATCACGCCGCTCAGCGCGATGAAAACGCGCAGGCTGTAGACGAAGGCATCCTGCGCCCACAGCCGGCGCAGCCAGCCGACACGCCCGCGCTCCGCCGCCGGGCCCGCGGACGCGGCCATCGTGGTTGTCGTTGTTCTCGGTTCCATTCACGCTGCCTTCGCCGGTGTCCATGCACGGCGCCATCGCGCGCCTGCACGCTCGTGAGCAAGAAGCAGGCCCGGGCCTTCAGCCGGTATTGCGCAGGCCCGCCGCAATGCCGTTGATGCAGATGTGGATACCGGTCTGCACGCGCTCGCTGCCCTCGCCCGCGCGCCAGCGCCGCACCAATTCCACCTGCAGGTGGTGCAGCGGATCGATGTAGGGGAAGCGGTGGCGGATCGAGCGCGCCAGCGCCGTGTTGTGCGCCAGCCTCTGCCGGTCGCCGGTGATGCGCGCCAGCGCATCCACCGTGCGCTGCCATTCGGCCTCGATGGAGCCGAACACCTTGCGCCGCAGGCGCGCATCCGCCACCAGTTCGCTGTAGCGCGACGCCAGCGCCAGGTCGCTCTTGGCCAGCACCATGTCCATGTTGGACAGCAGCGTGCGGAAGAAAGGCCACTGCCGGTACATCTTCTGCAGCAGCGCCATGCGGGCCTTCGGGTCCTCGCCCGCCGCCTTCACGAAGGCCTCCACGGCCGATCCGAAACCGTACCAGCCCGGCAGGGTGAGCCGGCACTGGCCCCAGCTGAACCCCCAGGGAATGGCGCGCAGGTCCTCGATCTTCTGGCTGGGCTTGCGCGAGGCCGGGCGCGAGCCGATGTTGAGCTCGGCGATCTCCCGGATCGGCGTGGAGTTGAAGAAATAGTCGGCGAAGCCCGGGGTGTCGTACACCAGCGCCCGGTAGGCCGCCATGCTCGCCTGCGAGAGTTCGGCCGCGGCCTCGTGGAAGGCCTTGGTGGCGGGCTTGGTGGGCTGCAGCAGCGTGGCCTCCAGCGTGGCGGCCACCAGCGTCTCCAGGTTGCGCCGGCCGATCTCCGGGTTGGCATACTTGGAGGCGATCACCTCGCCCTGCTCCGTCAGGCGGATCTGCCCGCGCACCGTGCCGGGCGGCTGTGCCAGGATGGCCTGGTAGCTCGGGCCGCCGCCGCGCCCCACCGTGCCGCCGCGGCCGTGGAAAAGCCGCAGGCGGATGCGGTGGCGCGCCTCCAGCGTGTCGAACAGCTCCACCAGCGCGATCTCGGCGCGGTACAGCTCCCAGTTGCTGGTGAAGATGCCGCCGTCCTTGTTGCTGTCGGAGTAGCCCAGCATGATGTCCTGCTCGGCCCCGCCGCGCTGCACCATGGCCGCGAAGCCCGGCACCTCGTACAGCGCCCGCATGATGGGCTGCGCGTTGCGCAGGTCGCCGATGGTCTCGAAGAGCGGCACCACGATCAGGTCGGCGCGCGCATCGGCGCCGTCCAGCGTGCCATGCATCAGGCCCACCTCCTTCTGCAGCAGCAGCACCTCGAGCAGGTCGCTCACCGTCTCGGTGTGGCTGATGATGTAGTGCCGGATGGCCTGGGCGCCGTAGCGGTCGCGCATGCGCCGCGCGGTCTCGAAGATGGCGATCTCGCCGCGCGTGTGCTCCGAATACTCCGCACCCACCACGCGCAGCGGCCGGGCGTCGCACAGCAGGCGCACCAGCAGCGCCTGGCGCGCCTCCTCCGGCAGGGCCGCGTAATCGGCCTCGATCCGGGCGGTGGCCAGCAACTCCGCCACCACGCGCTCGTGCTGGTCGGAGCTCTGCCGCAGGTCCACCGTGGCCAGGTGGAAGCCGAACACCTCCACGGCCCGCACCAGCGGATGCAGCCGCTGCGCCGCCAGGGGCGCCCCGCGGTGCGACCGCAGCGAGGCCTCGATGACGCGCAGGTCCGCCAGGAACTCCGAGGCATCGCCGTACGGGTTCTGGGGCGCCACGGCATGGCGCGCCGCCTCGCCGCCTGTCAGTTCGCGCAGCGTGGCCGCCAGCCGTGCGTAGATGCCGGTGAGCGCGCGGCGGTAGGGCTCGTCCTGCCGGTGCTCGCTGGTGTCGGGCGAGCGCTCGGCGAGCTGCTGCATCTCGGGGGACACCTGCACCAGCCGGGCCGACAGCGACAGCTCGCCGCCCAGGTAATGCACTTCGGTCAGGTAGTGGCGCAGGGCCACTTCGGCCTGGCGGCGCAGAGCCAGCTCCAGCGTTTCGGCGCTCACATTGGGGTTGCCGTCGCGGTCGCCGCCGATCCACTGGCCCATGCGCAGGAAGCTCGCCACCGGCTGGCTGCCCAGCGCCCGCTCCAGGTCCTCGTACAGGCGCGGGATCTCGCGCAGGAAGGTCGATTCGTAATAGGAGAGCGCGTTCTCGATCTCGTCGGCCACCGTGAGCTTCGTATAGCGCAGCAGCCGGGTCTGCCACAGCTGCGCGACGCGGGCGCGCAGCCGCGCCTCGTTGGCCGCCAGTTCCCGCGGCGTGAGCGCGTCGCGCGCGGACTTGTAGAACAGCCCCCGCGCCTGGATCTCGTCGCGCTCGGCCAGCAGTTCGGCGATGTCGCGCTCCGCGTCCAGAATGCTCTTGCGCTGCACCTCCGTCGGGTGCGCGGTCAGCACCGGCGACACGTAGCTGCGCGCCAGCGTCTGTGCCACCGCGCGCGGCGCGATGCCCGCCCAGCGCAACCGGGCCAGCGCCACCTCGATGCTGCCTTCCTGCGTGCTGCCGGCCCGCTCATGCACGGTGCGGCGGCGGATGTGGTGCCGGTCCTCGGCGAGGTTCGCCAGGTGGCTGAAATACGTGAAGGCGCGGATCACGCTCACCGTCTGGTCACCCGACAGGCCCTTGAGCAGCTTCTTGAGCGCCTTGTCCGCCTCCTGGTCCGCATCGCGGCGGAACGCCACCGACAGCTTGCGCACCTGCTCCACCAGGTC
>CAJYRH010000262.1 GCA_913776795.1 uncultured Pseudorhodoferax sp.
GCCCGCGAGGCCGGCAGTGCCGCGGTCCATCCCGAACACCTGGAAGGGCAGGCACGACAGATCGTCACCGCCGCGCTCGGAGCACTCGCATGACCAGCGCAGCGCGTGCTCCAGGCCCCCTGATGACGCCCGCAGGCCTGCCGCCTGGGTGTGCCTTGCCGCGCGGGCGCTGCGCGGTGCGGGCCGAAAGGCCGATGTTGAGGAGAAATCCAGATGGTTGAAGACAGGAGAGGCTCGTTATCCGGGCTGACGGAAGGCGAGGCCAGGGAATTCCACGGCATCTTCATGGGCAGCTTCATGGGGTTCACGGCGATTGCCGTGGTGGCCCACGTGCTCGTGTGGATGTGGCGGCCCTGGCTCTGAGTTGAGCTGACGCATCACCTGCGCAAGGAAAGGTTTGCCATGAAGCAACACATGACCGCATCGACCGCCCCGCACCCCATGAGGAACATGGGCGATGGCGTCCTGTTCGTGATCAGCACCGTGTTCTTGACACTGGTGGCGCTGGTCGGTCAGGTCCTGTTCCTGAAATGGCGCGACTGGATCCCCGGCGCAGAGAGCGAAACATCGTTGTTCAAGAGTGTGCGGGCGGGGGTCTACACCTTCATGTCCCACCTCAACTAGGAGAGATAAAGCATGTGGAAAATCTGGTTGTTGTTCGATCCCCGGCGCGCGCTGGTTGCCCTGGCGGCCTTCCTGTTCGTGCTGGCGCTGATCATCCATTTCATCCTGCTGAGCACCAACAAGTTCAACTGGCTCGACGGTCCGAGGACCGCCGTGGTCGGTCAGAACTCCTCCATGCCCGCTGCAGCCCCGGCGGCGGCTCCCACGAAGTAGCACCGACGAAGGCGGGCCGGCCTGGCCGGCACGTCTTCGCGGCGCGTTCCCATCCGGGCACCGCGTCAAGCGGGCGCCCTGTTCCTTTCTGGTCCCGGAGGTGGCTGCCATGGCCATGTTGAACTTCGAGCGCAAGTACCGCGTACGCGGAGGTACGCTGCTGGGAGGCGATCTGTTCGACTTCTGGGTCGGCCCCTTCTATGTGGGTTTCTTCGGCGTCACCACGGCGTTCTTCTCGCTGGTGGGCACGCTGCTCATCGTGTGGGGAGCATCGCAGGGGCCCACCTGGAACTTGTGGCAGATCAACATCGCCCCGCCCGACCTGAGCTATGGGCTGAGCCTGGCGCCGCTGATGGAAGGCGGCCTGTGGCAGCTCGTCACCTTCTGCGCGGTCGGCGCCTTCGTGAGCTGGGCGCTGCGCGAGGTGGAAATCTGCAAGAAGCTGGGCATCGGCTACCACGTGCCCTTCGCCTTCGGCTTCGCGATCCTGGCCTACGTGACGCTGGTGGTGGTCCGCCCGCTGCTCATGGGCGCGTGGGGGCATGGCTTCCCGTACGGGATCATGAGCCACCTGGACTGGGTGTCCAACACCGGCTACCAGTACCTGCACTTCCACTACAACCCGGCGCACATGCTGGCGGTGAGCTTCTTCTTCGCCACCACCTTCGCGCTGTCGCTGCACGGCGCCCTGGTGCTGTCGGCCACCAACCCGGGCAAGGGCGAGGTGGTCAAGACCGCCGAGCACGAGAACACCTTCTTCCGCGACGCCATCGGCTACTCGATCGGCACGCTGGGCATCCACCGGCTGGGTCTGTTCCTGGCGCTGTCGGCCTCCTTCTGGAGCGCCATCTGCATCGTCATCAGCGGGCCGTTCTGGACCAGGGGCTGGCCCGAATGGTGGGGCTGGTGGCTGCGGCTTCCGGTCTGGAACTGAGGGAACCCCATGGCTGAATACCAGAACATCTTCACGAGCGTGCAGGTCGCCGCGCCCTCCTACCCGGGCATCTCGCTCGGCCGCAAGGACGGCGAGCGTGTGCTCAAGCCGTTCCATGTCCATCTGTTCGGCCGCCTGGGCGACGCGCAGATCGGCCCCATCTACCTGGGCTACCTGGGCCTGCTGTCGCTGCTGTGCGGCTTCATCGCCATCGAGATCATCGGGCTGAACATGCTCGCCTCGGTGGGCTGGGACCCGATCCAGTTCGTGCGCCAGCTGCCCTGGCTGGCGCTGGAGCCGCCGCCGCCGGGCTATGGCCTGCACCTGCCGCCGCTCAACGAGGGTGGCTGGTGGCTGATGGCCGGGCTGTTCCTGACCCTGTCCATCCTGCTGTGGTGGGTGCGCATGTACCGCCGTGCCCGCAAGCTGGGCATGGGCACGCACGTGGCCTGGGCCTTTGCGGCGGCCATCTGGCTGTACCTGGTGCTGGGATTCATCCGTCCGCTGCTGATGGGCAGCTGGGGCGAGGCGGTGCCCTTCGGCATCTTCCCGCACCTGGACTGGACGGCCGCGTTCTCGCTGCGCTACGGCAACCTGTTCTACAACCCCTTCCACATGCTCAGCATCGCGTTCCTGTACGGCAGCACGCTGCTGTTCGCGATGCATGGCGCCACCATCCTGGCGGTGAGCCGCTTCGGCGGCGAGCGCGAGATCGAGCAGATCACCGACCGCGGCACGGCCAGCGAACGCGCCGCGCTGTTCTGGCGCTGGACCATGGGCTTCAACGCGACGATGGAGTCCATCCACCGCTGGGCCTGGTGGTTCGCGGTGCTGTGTCCGCTGTGCGGCGGCATCGGCATCCTGCTCACCGGCACCGTGGTGGACAACTGGTTCCTGTGGGCCGTCAAGCACGGCGTGGCACCCCAGTACGCGCCGGTGTTCGCGCCAGTCGTCGATCCTTTGATCGGAGGTGTGCGATGAGCCATCCGTTGCGCATCCTGCGGCTCGGTGCCGCCGTCGTTGGCGCGGCCCTGGTGCTGGCCGCCTGCGAGAAGCCGCCACCACAAAGCGTGCAGCGCGGCCCCCGCGGAACCGGCATGGTGCAGGTCTACAACCCCGCCACGCTGGCCGAGCAGGCGCCCCACAACGTCGCGCCCGACCCGCTGCCGCCCGCGTCGCCGGACGGCCCCAAGGCCGGGCAGGTCTACCAGAACGTCAAGGTGCTGGGCCACCTGAGCGTGGCCGAGTTCGCCCGCACCATGACGGCCATGACCAACTGGGTGGCGCCGGGGCAGGGCTGTGTGGCCTGCCACAGTCCGACCAACTTTGCCGACGACTCGCTCTACACCAAGGTGGTCGCGCGGCGCATGCTGCTGATGACGCAGAGGATCAACGAACAGTGGAAGCCGCACGTCGGCAGCACCGGCGTGACCTGCTACACCTGCCACCGGGGCCAGAGCGTGCCGGCCGAAGTCTGGTTCAAGCCGCTGGACGATGCACGGGCCAATACCTTTGCAGGCAACAAGGCCGGGCAGAACACGCCTGCCGCCTCGGTCGGGCTGAGTGCGCTGCCTTTCGATCCGCTGACGCCGTTCCTGCTGGAGGACCACAACATCCGCGTGGCATCGACCACGGCGCTGCCTGCGGGCAACAAGCAGTCGACCAAGCAGACGGAGTGGACCTACGGGCTCATGGTGCACATGAGCAAGGCGCTGGGAGTGAACTGCACGCAGTGCCACAACACACGCAGCTTCTCCAGCTGGGACGGCGAGGCCTCTCCGCCCCGGCTGACCGCCTACCACGGCATCCGCATGACACGCGCGCTGAACAACGAGTTCCTGGTGCCGTTGACGCCCGATTTCCCGGCCACGCGCCTGGGGCCGGGCGGCGACGTGGCGAAGGTCAATTGCGCGACCTGCCACCAGGGCGCGCACAAGCCGCTGTACGGCGCGGAGATGGCCAAGCACTATCCGGAACTGTTGACCACCACGGCCCGGTCCGGTCCGGGCCAGGTCACGGCCGACGAGGTGCAGCTGGTGGCGCCGATCGGCCAGGCCGCCGGCCCCTCCACCGCTGCCGGCATGGCCAGCGCCGCAGGCACGCCCACCGGCATGGCAACCGCCAGGTGATCGGTCGATTCGGGCCTGCCGCGGGACGGCCCGCCGTCAGGCCCTGGACAACGCCTTGAGCGCGAGCTTGATGCCCTCGCTCACGCCCACGTCCTTGGGCAGGGCCTTCAGCGCGGCGGCGGCTTCCTTGTCGCTGTAGCCCAGCGCCAGCAGGGCCTGCAGGATGTCGGCCTGGTGGTCGGTGGTGGCCACCGCATGCGCGCCGATGTCGGCGCCGAGCTTGCCCTTGAGTTCCAGCAGCAACCGCTCGGCGATCTTCTTGCCGATGCCGGGCACCTTGATCAGCCGGCCGCTTTCCTGCAGCGTGACGGCCTGCGCCAGATCGGCCACGCCCAGGCCGGACAGCACGCCCAGCGCCGTGCGCGGGCCCACGCCGCTGATCTTGATGAGTTGTCGGAAGGTGTTGCGCTCCGCTGCGGTGCCGAAGCCGTACAGGAGTTGCGCATCCTCGCGCACGATGAAGTGGGTGAGCAGCGTCACACGCTCGCCCAGCGCAGGCAGGTTGTAGAAGGTGCTCATGGGCACGTCGACCTCGTAGCCCACGCCGTGGCAATCCACCAGCACCTGGGGCGGGTTCTTCTCGGCCAGCAGGCCTTGCAGTCGTCCGATCATGGGGCGGCATGGTACTGCCCGGACCGGGCGCAACGCCTGGCACCCGTGCGCTGCCGTCCGTCGGCCGAAGGTGCCCGACATGGCGCCGCCTCATTGCACCGTGCTAGGTTGCGCCGCGCCGGGCAATCCGCCCGCCGAGGGGACGCGATGAAGGTGTCGAATCTGCGCGTGGGCCTGCGCATGGGTCTGGGCTTCGGGGTGCTGTTGCTGGTCATGCTGGCCATGGGCCTGTACGCCGTGAACCGGGTCAACAAGATCCAGGCCGGCGCGACCGACCTGGCCACCAACTGGCTGGCCAGCACCCAGCAGCTGGCCGGCATCAACGAGGTACTGAACCAGATGCGGCGTGCCGAGCTTCAGGCCCTGCTGGGCGGGGCACTGCAGGAGGAGCAGGCGCGGCTCGACAGGCAGTGGACGGTGCTGCCCGGCCTCATGGACGCGTACGAGGCCAGCATCTCCAGCGCCGAGGAGCGGCAGCGCTTCGACGCGTTCAAGGCCATCGTCGGGGCCTACCGCGCCTCGCAGCCCAGGCTCATGGGCCTGATCCGCGAGGGCCGGCAGGAAGCTGCGCTGGCCTTCCTGCGCGGCGACTCGCGCAAGGTGTTCCGCTCCACCACCGATGCCATCGCCGGCCTGATCGCCACCAACGACGCGGGCGCGGCCCAGGCCCACCAGGAGGCCGAGGCCAATCACCGCGCGGTCGTCTGGGGCATCTGGACTGCGGTGGCCCTGGCCATCGCGCTGGGCGCGCTGGTGGCCTGGCGCATCACGCGCTCCCTGACGGTGCCGCTGGACCAGGCCCGCGCCAGCGCCGAGCGCATCGCCGGCGGCGACCTCACGCACGCGCTGCGTTCCGATGCCCGCGACGAACTCGGCGACCTGCTGCGTGCCCTGGCGCGCATGCAGGGCACGCTGCAGGAGTCGCTGGCCACCGTGCGCCAAAGCGCCGACAGCATCGCGGTGGCGAGCCAGCAGGTGTCCTCGGGCAGCCTGGACCTGTCCTCGCGCACCGAGCACACCGCTTCCAGCCTGGAGCAGACCTCGGCCGCCATGCAGCAGGCCACCGACAACGTGCGCCAGAGCGCGGCCTCCGCGCAGGAGGCGCGCCAGCTGGCATCGGCCGCGGCCGACGTGGCGCAGCGGGGCGGCCAGGCGGTGTCGCGCATCGTCGGCACCATGGGCGAGATCGAGGGCGCCTCGCGCAAGATCGCCGACATCACGGGCGTGATCGACGGCATCGCCTTCCAGACCAACATCCTGGCGCTGAACGCCGCGGTGGAGGCCGCGCGCGCCGGCGAGCAGGGCCGCGGCTTCGCAGTGGTGGCCAGCGAGGTGCGCACGCTGGCCCAGCGCAGCGCCGAGGCCGCCAAGGAGATCAAGACCCTGATCGGCAACTCTGCCGCGCAGGTGGCCTCGGGCTCGCGCGAGGTGGCCGATGCGGGCAGCACCATCCGACAGGTGGTGGAGTCGGTGGCGCGGGTGAACCAGATGATCGGCCAGATCGCCTCGTCCGTGCAGCAGCAGACCGACACGCTGGGCGAGGTCAACGTCGCCATCGGCCAGCTGGACGGCACGACCCAGCAGAACGCGGCGCTGGTGGAGGAGTCGGCCGCGGCGGCGCAGTCGCTGCACGAGCAGGCCACGCGGCTCACGCAGGTGGTGGGGCGCTTTCGGGTGTAGGTGGATGGTTGCCGTGGTTCGCCCAAGGCTGGGGTTATGTGCACTGCTGTTGCTGGCCGGCTGCGTGTACAGGCCCAAGCCGCCGCCGGAGCCGGATGCCGAGGCCGTGCTTGCACGTGCCGCGGCGATGTTGCAGCGCGGCGGTTTCGACGTCGCATGCCGGCCGGCACCCGAGATCGATAACAGCCTGTGGCTTGATCTTCGGAGCACCGCGCGCGCCGTAGCCAGCTGCAACGAGCGCCTTGTTGGCGGCTGGGAGATGCCGCGCCGGCGCATGCTTGCCGCCGCTGTAGGCGAGGACCATGTCGTGGTCTTCATGCAGCGGCTGCGGCAGGACGGTGCACTGGAGTACCGGACATTGGTGCGCGAGCGCCGCGCGGGCACGTCATGCTCCTTCGCCGGCGCCAACGCCGTGCATGTGGCCCTGCTGGCGGCGGACCCAGCCAGAACGGCGAGGCCGTTCCCCGGGCCGCAGGTGATCGCACCGGTGATCGCGCGAGCGGTCGCGGCACCGGATTTCCGGTTGGCGCCAACCGGCACGCTCTGCAGACCGCCCCTGTCCGAATGGTGATGGAGCCGGCCGGCGACAATCGCGCCCCATGATCGTCCGCCACAACTTCACGCCTCCCAACAACACCCGGCTGGACCACGTGTGCGGCCCCATGGACGCGCACCTGCGCCAGATCGAGACGGCGCTCGCGGTCAAGATCGCCCACCGCCACGAGCAGTTCAAGATCGACGGCCCCAAGGCCAAGGCCCAGCGCGCGCTGGAGGTGCTGCAGGCCATGTACGAGATCGCCGCCCGGCCGATCGCCACCGACACGGTGCAGCTGATGCTGGCCGGCGACGGCGATGTGTCCGGCGGCCCGGAGGGGCCCTCGCTGCTGACGCGCCGCGGCGACCTCAAGGCCCGCACGCTGAACCAGGCCACCTACCTGGACAACATCGCCAGCCACGACATCACCTTCGGCATCGGCCCGGCCGGCACCGGCAAGACCTACCTGGCCGTGGCATGCGCGGTCGACGCGCTGGAGCGTTCGGCCGTGCAGCGCATCGTGCTGACGCGCCCCGCCGTGGAGGCCGGCGAGCGCCTGGGCTTCCTGCCGGGCGACCTGGCCCAGAAGATCGACCCCTATCTGCGCCCGCTCTACGACGCGCTGTACGACCTGATGGGTGCCGAGCGCGTGGCCAAGTGCTTCGAGCGCAACGCGCTGGAGATCGCGCCGCTGGCCTTCATGCGCGGGCGCACGCTGAACAACGCCTTCGTGATCCTGGACGAGGCGCAGAACACCACGCCCGAGCAGATGAAGATGTTCCTCACGCGCATCGGCTTCGGCGCCAAGGCCGTGGTCACGGGCGACGTGAGCCAGATCGACCTGCCCAAGCAGCAGCTGTCGGGGCTCATCGATGCCGAGCGGGTCCTCAAGCGCGTCAAGGGCATCGCCATCACGCGGCTGACCAGCGCCGACGTGGTGCGGCACCCGCTGGTGGCGCGCATCGTGGACGCCTACGATGCGCGAAGCCGGGGCGGCGATGTGGACGATCCCGGCCGCGACGCGGCCGAGCAGGCGGTGCGCGCGCGCCGGGGCGCACGGTGAACGCGCTGCAGCTGTCGCTGCAATTCGCCGCCTTCGACGGCGTGGCCGAGCACCGCGCAGCGTTGCCGCGGCACAAGGTCGCGCGCTGGATCCGCCACGCGCTGGAGCTGGACGCCGAGATCACCGTGCGCATCGTCGGTGCCGCGGAGGGCCAGGCGCTGAACCGCGACTACCGCCAGCGCGACTACGCCACCAACGTGCTGACCTTCGACTACACGCAGGAGCCCGTGGTCACCGCCGACCTCGTGCTGTGCGCGCCCGTGGTGGCGCAGGAGGCGCGCGCCAATGGCAAGACGCTGCAGGCGCATTACGCCCACCTGCTGGTGCACGGCACGCTGCACGCGCAGGGCTGGGACCACGAGACGGGAGACGAGGACGCCGTGGCGATGGAGGCACGCGAAACCGAGATCCTGCTCGGCCTGGGCTTTTCCGCGCCCTACGGCTGATCTGCCAGTCCCAGCCGGGCGGCATAGGCCGCGCTGGCGGCATGCGCCTGCGTGAGCGCCTGCGCCAACGCGTCCAGCGCCGCATCGGCGTGCTGGCCCGAAGCCAGTGCATGTTCGAAGTCTGCCGTCCGCGCGGCCACGTGGCGCAGACCCAGCTGCGCGGCCGCACCGCGCAGCCGGTGGGCCAGCGTCGCCGCCTCGGCCGGGCTGGCGCCGCGCAGTTGCAGCGCATCGCCGCCGTGCAGATGCAGGAACCGGTCCAGGCCCTGCGCGAACGCTGCGGCGTCGCCATAGAGGGCGAGCCCGCGCTCCACGTCGATCGCCAAGTCGGGAGACGGGGCTGCCGACCGGGCCGCCGGCGCTGCCGTGGTCGCGCCGCGCCGCACCTGGAGCAGCGTCTGCACCAGCTGGTCGACCAGGAAGGGCTTGGCGACGAAGGCATCCAGTCCGCTGGCCAGCGCCTTGTCGCGCTGCGAGACGAGCGCGCCGGCCGTGAGCGCCACCACAGGGAGGTGGCGCAGGGCCGGCGTGGCGCGGATGCGTTGCG
>CAJYRH010000263.1 GCA_913776795.1 uncultured Pseudorhodoferax sp.
GTGGCCGCGCGCGACTGGCTGCTGCCGCAGCTGCGACAGCATCTGGCCGGGCGCACGGCCGCCGACATCGCCGCCACCTTCGAGCGGCACGGCCTGCCGTATGCGCCCATCACGCGGCCGCAGGACCTGCTGCAAGACCCCCACCTGCTGGCCACCGGCGGCCTGGCCCCGGTGACGGTGCCGGCCGATGCCAGCGGCGCCGGCCGCCCGGTCGAGACACGCACCGCGCTGCTGCCGCTGGCGCTCGACGGTGAGCGCCTGGGCGTGCGCCAGCCGCCGCCGGCGCTGGGCCAGCACACCGAAGCACTGCTGCACGAACTCGGCTATCTCTCGGGTGACATCGAGGCCTTGCGCGCGGCCGGTGTGCTGCTGCCGGCCGGCGGCTAGCATCGGCTGCATCGCAGCAGCCAGCCCCGAGGAGAGCAACGCATGGCCGTGTACCAACTGGACGACCTGACACCGCGCATCGCCGACACCGCCTGGGTGGCCGACAGTGCCCAGGTCATCGGCAACGTGGAGCTGGGCGAAGGCGCCAGCGTGTGGTTCGGCGCCGTGGTGCGCGGCGACCAGCCCGAGCCGGTGCGCATCGGCGCCCGCAGCAACATCCAGGAAGGCAGCGTGCTGCATGCCGACCCCGGCAAGCCACTGACCATCGGCGAGAACGTGACCGTGGGCCACATGGTGATGCTGCACGGCTGCACCATCGGCGATGGTTCGCTGGTGGGCATCGGCGCGGTGGTGCTCAACGGCGCGCGCATCGGCAAGCACTGCCTGGTGGGCGCCGGCTCGCTGGTGACCGAAGGCAAGGAATTCCCCGACGGCTCGATGATCCTGGGCAGCCCCGCCAAGGTGGTGCGTGAGCTCACGCCCGAGCAGATCGCCGGGCTGGAGCGCAGCGGGCGGCATTACGTGGGCAACGGCCAGCGCTTTGCCCGCGGCCTGAAAAAGGTGGGTTGAGCATGACCACGCTGCCCGAGCACATCCACAGCTATGAGCCGCGGCTGGGCCATGGCCTGCCGCATGATCCGTTCAATGCCATCGTCGGCCCGCGCCCCATCGGCTGGGTGGCCACGCACGACGAAGCGGGCCACCTGAACCTGGCGCCCTACAGCTTCTTCAACGCCTTCAACTACGTGCCGCCCATCGTGGGCTTCGCGAGCATCGGCCGCAAGGACTCGCTGGCCAACGTCGAAGCCACCGGCGAGTTCGTCTGGAACCTGGCCACGCGCCCGCTGGCCGAGGCCATGAACGCCAGTTGCGCGGCCGTGCCGCCCGAGGTCGACGAGTTCGAACTGGCCGGCCTCACGCCCGTGGCTTCGCAGAGCGTGGCGCCGCCGCGCGTGGGCGAGAGCCCAGTGGCCTTCGAATGCAAGCTGTCGCAGCTGATCCGCCTGCAGGGGGCCGACGGCCAGGCCGTGGACACCTGGCTGGTGCTGGGCGAGGTCGTGCGGATCCACATCGCACGCGCACTGCTCACGGACGGCATCTACGACACGGCCGCAGGCCAACCCATCCTGCGCGGCGGCGGCCCGGCCGACTACTTCGGACTGGGCGAGAAGTTCCTGATGCGCAGGCCCCGCTGAAATGCAAAGAGCCGCCCTCGGGCGGCTCCGTTGCCACGCTGGGCGGCTTACTGCGCGTTCTGCAGCGCAGCGATGCGCTGCTCGATCGGCGGGTGCGTCGAGAACAGCTGGCCGATGCCACCGGCGATGCCGAAGGCCGCCACGCTCTTGGGCAGCTCGGCCGTGTGCAGGCCGCCCAGGCGGGCCAGCGCGTTGATCATGGGCTGCTTGCGGCCCATCAGCTGCGCGGCGCCCGCGTCGGCACGGAACTCGCGTTGGCGCGAGAACCAGGCCACGATGATGGCGGCCAGGAAACCCAGCACGATGTCCAGCACGATGGTCGTGACCCAGTAACCGATGCCGGGGCCCGAGTTCTCGTTGTCGCCGCGCCGCAGGAAGCTGTCCACCGCGTAGCCGATCACGCGCGAAAGGAACACCACGAAGGTGTTCATCACGCCCTGGATGAGCGTCATGGTGACCATGTCGCCATTGGCGATGTGCGCGACCTCATGGCCGATCACGGCCTCGACCTCCTCGCGCGTCATGTTCTGCAGCAGCCCGGTGGAGACCGCGACCAGCGCCGAGTTCTTGAAGGCACCGGTGGCGAAGGCGTTCGGGTCGCCCGGGAAGATGCCGACCTCGGGCATGCCGATGCCGGCCTTGTCGGCGAAGCGGCGCACGGTCTCGACGATCCAGCGCTCGTCGGCCGAGCCCGTGCCGTCGATCACCTGCACGCCCGAGCTCCACTTGGCCACGGGCTTGCTGATGAGCAGCGAGATGATGGCGCCGCCAAAACCCATGATCAGCGCGAAGCCGAGCAGCGCGCCCAGGTTCAGGCCGTTGGCCGTGAGGTAGCGGTTGACGCCGAGCAGGCTGGCAACGACGCCCAGCACCACCACGACGGCGAGGTTGGTCAGGACAAACAGGACGATGCGTTTCATGGGTTCTCCGGAGGCGCCCTTCAATCAAAGTGGGGGTACGGCTGCACACATGGGGGCAGTGTGCACAACCTCAAGCCGCGCCTGGCAATGTCCTTTGTTCTCGTACGTCTGAACACGGGGCGGGGCGAAAGACAAACGGGTCATCATAGAAGGATTCGTGTGCGTTCCCTGCGCACCAGCCCGGTACGCCGAGCACCGGCAGCGGCGCGAAGGGCTTGGCCTGCCAGGCCTGTCCGTCGATGCAGGTGGCCAGCCAACGGTCGATGTCCGCTATCGAATCCAGAGCTTGCGGGGCCGCCAGCACATGGGCGGTGAGCGGCTTGCGCGGCTGCTGCAGTTGCTCCAGCAGGCCATGGCCGAAGACCAGCAGCCGGGCCTCACGCCACTGCCCGCGGTGCGTGACGAAAAGGCCATGCCAGTCGCGTGCGTGCAGCGCATCCCACATGCCGCGTGGGGCCAACAGCAGCGCGCCGTTCTCGTCGAACAGCGTCAGTGCATCGCGCAGCGGACCACGCCGCGGGCCGGGGCCCAGCCGTCCGATCTCAGCCGCGTGCAGCGCGTTGATGCGCCACTTGCTCCGCGGGAAATGAAGCCAGGACAGGCCGTTGAACAGGTCGTGCAGGTTTTCGCGCGTGGGGCATTGGCGCTGTGCGTGCAACAGCATTTCGTAGCCCTGCCCGATGGACGACAGGGGCTGCGGCACGAAGTGCGGCTGCTCAGCGCCCGCGATGCGGTTCAGTGCGGCGTACAGCGGCAGGCCGGCGCCCAGGGACAGTGCCAGCGCGCGACCCCGCGCCGCATAGGGCTGCAGCCAGGGCCGGGACCAGTCGGCGTTCACGCCGCGTCGGACGCCCAGCGCAGCCTGCGCGGCTGCGCCTGCGGCGTCAGCTCCACGCCAGGCACGTGCTTCTTGAGGAACTTGGACATCACGGCCTGGCGGCCGAGCAGCTTGGACTCGCGCAGCCGCTTGGCGACTTCCGCGAAATCGACC
>CAJYRH010000264.1 GCA_913776795.1 uncultured Pseudorhodoferax sp.
GGCGGCGCGGCCGGAGTAGCCCAGCTTCTGGCCGTCCTGCATGTTCTCGTGGATGTAGTGCTGCACGAAGAACCAGGCGCCCTGGTTCTGCGGCTCGTCCTGGCACCACACGATCTCGGTCGCCTGCGGGTACTTCTTGACCTCGGCGGCGAAGGCCTTGTGCGGGAAGGGATAGAGCTGCTCCACGCGGATGATCGCCACGTCGTCGGTGCCCTTCTCTTCGCGCTTCTTCACGAGGTCGTAGTACACCTTGCCCGAGCAGGCGATCACGCGCTTGACCTTGTCGGCCTTCTTGTTGATGGCCTCGTTCTGCTCCGGGATCACCGTCTGGAAGCTGCCCTTGGTGAACTCGGACAGCGGCGAGGTCGCGTCCTTGTTACGCAGCAGCGACTTGGGCGTCATGATGATCAGCGGCTTGCGCAGGTGGCGGACCATCTGGCGGCGCAGCACGTGGAAGATCTGGCTGGCCGTGGTGGGCTGCACGATCTGCATGTTGGCGTCGGCCGCCAGCTGCATGAAGCGCTCCAGGCGGGCCGAGCTGTGCTCGGGGCCCTGGCCTTCGTAGCCGTGCGGCAGCATCAGCGTGATGCCGTTGACGCGGCCCCACTTGACTTCGCCGGAGGCGATGAACTGGTCGATCACGACCTGCGCGCCGTTGGCGAAGTCGCCGAACTGGGCTTCCCAGATCACCAGCGTGTTGGGGTCGTTGGAGGCGTAGCCGTATTCGAAGCCCAGCACCGCCTCTTCGGACAGGATGGAGTCGATCACGACGAACGGAGCCTGGTTCTCGCTCACGTTCTGCAGGGGCACGTAGGTGCCGGTGTCCCACTTCTCGCGCTTTTGATCGTGGATCACGGCATGGCGGTGCGTGAACGTGCCGCGGCCGCAGTCTTCGCCCGACAGGCGCACCGGGAAGCCGCTGGCCACGAGCGAGGCGAAAGCCATGTGCTCGCCCATGCCCCAGTCCACAGGGACGTCGCCACGGCCCATGGCGGCACGGTCGTCATAGACCTTCTTGACCAGCTGGTGCGGCGTGACGCCTTCGGGGATGGTGGTGATCTTCTCGGACAGGCGCTTCCACTCGGCGAGCGGAATGGCGGTGTCGCCGGCATCGGTCCACTTCTTGCCCAGGAAGGGGCTCCAGTCCACGGCGTACTTGCTCTTGAAGTTGGTCAGCACCGGATCGACCGTGTGCTTGCCCGCTTCCATGGCGGCGCGGTAGGCCTTGACCATGTCGTCGCCGAGAGACTCGCCCAGGCCTTGCGTGGCCAGCTTGTCGGCGTAGAGCCTGCGCGTGCCGGGGTGGGCGCCGATCTTCTTGTACATCAGCGGCTGGGTGAGCGCGGGGGTATCCTGCTCGTTGTGGCCCAGCTTGCGGAAGCAGATGATGTCCACGACCACGTCCTTCTGGAATTCCATGCGGAATTCGAGGGCCAGCTGGGTGGCGAGCACCACGGCTTCGGGATCGTCGCCGTTCACGTGCAGCACGGGCGACTCGACCATCTTGACGATGTCGGTGCAATACAGCGTGGAGCGCGCGTCGCGCGGATCGGAGGTGGTGAAGCCGATCTGGTTGTTGATGATGATGTGGACCGTACCGCCCGTGGAGTAGCCACGGGTCTGGGCCAGCGCCAGGGTTTCCTGGTTCACGCCCTGGCCGGCGAAGGCCGCGTCACCGTGCACCAGCACGGGCAGCACCTGCTTGCCGTGCGGATCGCCGCGGCGGTCCATGCGGGCGCGCACGGAGCCTTCGACCACCGGGTTCACGATTTCGAGGTGCGAGGGGTTGAAGGCCAGCGACAGGTGGACCGGGCCGCCGACGGTGGTCACGTCGGAGCTGAAGCCCTGGTGGTACTTCACATCGCCGGAAGGCAGGTCTTCGGGCGCGGTGTGGTCGAACTCGGCGAACAGGTCCTTGGGCATCTTGCCCAGCGTGTTCACCAGCACGTTCAGGCGGCCACGGTGGGCCATGCCGATGACGATTTCCTGCACGCCCTTGGCGCCGGCCTGCTGGATCAGCTCGTCCATGGCGGCGATGAAGCTTTCGCCGCCTTCGAGCGAGAAGCGCTTCTGGCCGACGTACTTGGTGTGGAGGAAGCGTTCCAGGCCTTCGGCGGCCGTCAGGCGGTCGAGGATGTGCTTCTTCTTCTCAGGGCCGAAATGGGCCTTGCTGCGGATGGTTTCCAGCTTTTCCTGCCACCAGCGCTTCTGGTTCTGGTCGGAGGCGTACATGTACTCGACGCCAATGGTGCCGCAGTAGGTCTCGCGCAGCGCGTTGATCAGCTCGCGCAAGGGCATCGACTCCTTGCCGAAGAACGTGTTGCTGATGTTGAACACGGTCTCCTGGTCGGCGTCGGTGAATTCGTAGAACGACGGTTCCAGTTCGGGGATGGCGGGACGCTCGGTCCGCTTGAGCGGATCGAGGTCGGCCCAGCGCTGGCCCACGTTGCGGTAGGCGGCGATCAGCTGCTGGACGGCGGTGCGCTTGCGGCCCAGTTCCGAATCGGCGCCGGTGGCCACCACGACCTTGGTGCCGCCCTGCTTGGCGCGCTCGGCGAAGGCGTTGATGACGGGCAGGTGGGGGACGTCTCGGGCATTGCTGCCGTCGGCGGCAGGCACATGCTGCAGGGCGTCGAAGTATTCGCGCCAGGTGTCGGGGACGCTACCGGGGTTCGCCAGGTAGTTTTCATACATCTCTTCGACATAGGGCGCATTGCCGCCGAAGAGGTAGGTGTTGCCTTGGTAGGCTTGATAGACGGACGTCGTATCGCTCATGTTCCGCTGACCTCTGCTTTCCTCTGGAAAGCTTTAGCTGGTTGGTAAACCTTCCGCGACACGGCTGAACCGATTGGCGGATGCGACAGTGGCTGGGAAGGGCCGGGGGTAGCAAGGCGTATTGTGCCACCGAACCCCTGGAGAGCCCTGTGTAGATTCTTCAAAGATGCGCAACGCCTGGCAAGGGTCTGCCCGCCTCGCTTACATTTGCAGCAATTCCACGGTATGGCTCCATGACCCCTTCCACGCTCCAAAACCGCACGCTGCTGCTGCTGCTGATCGCCGTCACGCTGGCCTTCTTCGCGATCCTCTGGCCGTTCTACGGGGCGGTTTTCTGGGGCATGGTGCTCGCCATTCTGTTCACGCCGCTCTACAGGCGCCTGCTGCGCCGCATGCCCGGGCGCCCGAACACGGCGGCGCTGGCCACGCTGCTGATGAGCCTGGTGGTGGTGATCCTGCCCATGACGCTGCTGAGCATCTCCCTGGTGCAGGAAGCCGGCCTGATCTATGAGAAGCTTAAGTCCGGCCAGGTGAATCTGGGCGCCTACGCCCAGCAGGTGCTGGACGCCCTGCCCCGCTGGGCCATCTCCTTGCTGGAACGCTTCAACCTGACGTCCATGGACGAGCTGCAAAAGCGCATCTCCTCGGTCGGCATGCAGGCCGGCCAGGCGCTGGCCACCCGGGCCTTCGACGTGGGCCAGAACACGCTGCAGTTCGTGGTGAGCCTGGGCATCATGCTGTACCTGCTCTTCTTCCTGCTGAGGGACGGCGCGTCGCTCGCCCAGCGCATCGGCGACGCGATCCCGCTCGACGAAGGCCACAAGCGCCAGCTGACCAGCAAGTTCACCACCGTGATCCGCGCCACCGTCAAGGGCAACATCGTGGTGGCCGCCGTGCAGGGCGCGCTCGGCGGGCTGATCTTCTGGATCCTGGGCATCCAGGGCCCGGTGCTCTGGGGTGTGCTGATGGCCTTCCTCTCGCTG
>CAJYRH010000265.1 GCA_913776795.1 uncultured Pseudorhodoferax sp.
CGGGCTTGCCGACCAGGCGCTGGCGTTCGGCGAAGGGCGTGACCAGGCCGCTGCTCTCCTGCACTTCCTTCTCGTCACGCAGCACGGTCAGGGCCTTCTGCATGCCGGCCACCGCACCCTGCAGCGCGGCGTTGGCGTACAGCACGATGCCGTAGCCGAGCTCGCCGAGCTGGTCGGCGTTGAAGATCGGCGTGCGGCCGCCGATCACCATGTTCATGAGCTGGGGCTTGGCCAGGCGCTGCGGCAGCGCGCGCACCTCATCCGGCTGGGTCACTGCCTCGACGAACAGGATGTCGGCGCCGGCCTCGGCGAACTTCTGCGCGCGCTCCACGGCCGCTTCGAAGCCGTGGGTGGCGGCCGCGTCGGTGCGGGCCATGACCAGCAAGTCCGGGTCGCGCCGCGCGTCGACGGCGGCCGTGATCTTGCCGACGGCCTCCTCGGTGGAGATGACCTCCTTGCCCGAGAAGTGCCCGCAGCGCTTGGGCGCGACCTGGTCCTCCAGCTGGATGCAGTCGGCGCCCGCGCGTTCCAGCACCCGCACCGTGTGGCGCACGTTCAGCGCGTTGCCGAAGCCGGTGTCTGCATCGACCAGCAGCGGCACGTCGACCGCGTCGCGGATGCGCGCAGTGTGCTCGGCGATCTCGGCCAAGCCCATGAATCCTTGGTCCGGCATGCCGAACCACATGTTGGTGACGCCGGCGCCGGTCACGTAGATGGCCTCGTAGCCCAGGTCGGCGATGACCTTGGCGGACAGCGCGTTGAAGGCGCCGGGGACGATCAGGCCCTGGCGGGCTTCGACCAGGGAGCGCAGTTGCTTGCGTGTGGACATGGGTCTTTCGGGATGCGTCAGATGCTGTCGGAAGGCACGCGGATGTGGCCCTCCATGAGGATGCGCGCGCTGCGGCTCATGACGGCCTTGGTCGCCACCCATCGGCCGTCGACCAGCCGGGCCTCGGCGCCCACGCGCAAGGTGCCGGAGGGGTGGCCAAAAACGATCGAACGCCGGACCGCGTTGCGTTCGCCGCCGCCGGCCGCCAGGGCGACCAGCGTGCCGGGGATCGCCGCAGCCGTGGCGATGGCCACCGAGACCGTGCCCATCATGGCGTGGTGCAGCCTGCCCATGGACAGCGCGCGCACCAGTATGTCGATGTCGGCCCCGCGCACCGCCCGGCCGCTCGATGCGGTGTAGTCCACCGGCGGCGCGACGAAGGCGATCTTGGGCGTGTGCTGGCGCCTGGCGGCCTCTTCAGGCCTGCGGATCAGGCCCATGCGCAGCGCGCCGGCCACGCGCAGGGCCTCGAGCTTGGCCAGCAGCGCCGTGTCGTCGTTGATGGCGTCCTGCAGCTCCGTGCCGGTGCGGCCGATGTCGGCCGCGTTCACGAACACCGTAGGGATGCCCGCGTTGATCATCGTGGCTTTCAGTTTTCCGATGCCGGGCACGTCCAGCGCATCGACCACATGGCCCGTCGGGAACATCGCGCCCTCGTCGGCCGGGTCCATGAACTCCAGCACGATCTCGGCCGCGGGGAAGGTCACGCCGTCGAGCGCGAAGTCGCCGGTTTCCTGCACCCGGCCGGCACGCACGGGCACATGGGCGACGATGGTCTTGCCGATGTTGGCCTGCCAGATGCGCACCACGCACACGCCCTCGTCGGGGATGCGTGCCGGGTCCACGTAGTCCGCATGGATGGCGAAGGCGCCGGCCGCCGTCGACAGGTTGCCGCAGTTGCCCGACCAGTCCACGAAGGCGCTGTCGATGGCGACCTGGCCGTAGAGGTAGTCCACGTCGTGGCCCGGCCGACTGCTCTTGCCGATGATCACGCCCTTGCTGGTGCTGGACGAGCCGTTGCCCATGCCATCGATCTGCTTGCCATAGGGGTCGGGGCTGCCGATCACGCGCAGGAACAGCCGGTCGCGTGCGGCACCGGGTTGCTGGCAGTCGGCGGGCAGGTCCTCCTGCTTGAAGAACACGCCCTTGCTGGTGCCGCCACGCATGTAGGTGGCGGGGATCTTGATTTGCGGTGCGAATGGCATCGAAGAAATGTCCTTGTGGCTCAGGCGGCTTCGGCCTGCTCGGCCAGGAAGTCCTGTGCGAAGCGCTGCAACACGCCGCCGGCGCCGTAGACGCAAACCTCTTCAGCGGTGTCCAGGCGGCAGGTGACGGGCACTTCGGCGGTGCTGCCATCGCGCCGGTGCACGACCAGGGTCAAGGTGGCGCGCGGCCTGCGCTCGCCGACCACGTCGTAGGTCTCGGTGCCGTCCAGGCCCATTGTCAGCCGCGTGGTGCCCGGCAGAAACTCCAGCGGCAGCACACCCATGCCGATCAGGTTGGTGCGGTGGATGCGTTCGAAGCCTTCGGCCACCACCGTCTCCACACCGGCCAAGCGCACACCCTTGGCCGCCCAGTCGCGGCTGGAGCCCTGGCCGTAGTCGGCGCCGGCGATGATGATGAGCGGTTGGCGCCGGTCCAAGTAGGTCTCGATGGCCTCCCACATGCGCACGACCCGGCCTTCGGGCTCGATGCGGGCCAGCGAGCCCTTCTGCTGCCTTCCGTCCGCGACGGCCATCTCGTTGACGAGCTGAGGGTTGGCGAAGGTCGCGCGCATCGCCGTCAGATGGTCGCCGCGGTGTGTGGCGTAGGAGTTGAAGTCCTCTTCCGGCAGGCCCATCCTGGCGAGGTACTCGCCAGCGGCGCTGTCCATCAGGATCGCGTTGGAGGGCGAGAGGTGATCGGTCGTGATGTTGTCGGGCAGCAGGGCCAACGGGCGCATGCCCTTGAGCGTGCGCGGGTTGGCGGCCAGGGCCCCCACACCCTCGGTATCCCAATAGGGCGGGCGGCGGATGTAGGTGGACGCAGCACGCCAGTCGTACTGCGGCGCGACCCGTTCGCCGTCGTCCACGCGCAGCGCGAACATGGGCTCGTAGACGCGGCGGAACTGCTCGGGCTTGACGCTGGCGGCGACGATGGCGTCGATCTCTTCGTCGCAGGGCCAGATGTCCTTCAGGCGGATCTCCTGGCCATCCACCACGGCCAACACGTCCTGCTCGATGTCGAAGCGTACGGTGCCTGCGATGGCATAGGCCACGACCAGCGGCGGCGAGGCCAGAAAGGCCTGCTTGGCGTATGGATGGATGCGGCCGTCGAAGTTGCGGTTGCCCGAGAGCACGGCCGTGGCGTAGAGGTCGCGGTCGATGATCTCCTGCTGGATCGCAGGGTCCAGTGCGCCGCTCATGCCGTTGCAGGTGGTGCAGGCGAAGGCCACGATGCCGAAGCCCAGCTTTTCCAGTTCCGGCAACAACCCGGACTCCTGCAGGTACAACTGCACGGCCTTGGAGCCCGGCGCGAGCGAGGACTTGACCCAGCGCTTGCGGACCAGGCCGAGGCGGTTGGCATTGCGTGCCAGCAGGGCAGCCGCGATCACGTTGCGCGGATTGCTGGTGTTGGTGCAGCTCGTGATGGCGGCGATGATGACCGCGCCGTCGGGCAGCAGGCCTTCGGCTTCCTGGGCGCGTGCCATCTCGCGCTGGATGGCCCCGGCGATGCCGCGATCCACCAGCGCACTGGTCGGCAGGCGGCGGTGCGGGTTGGAAGGTCCGGCCATGTTGCGCACGACCGTGGAAAGGTCGAACTTCAGCACGCGCTCGTACCTGGCCGTCTCCAGCTGGTCGGCCCACAAGCCGGCGGTCTTCGCATAGGTTTCGACCAGCTGCACCTGGGCCTCGTCGCGGCCGGTCAGGCGCAGGTAGGCGGTGGTCTGCTCGTCGATGTAGAACAGCGCGGCCGTCGCGCCGTACTCCGGGCACATGTTCGAAATGGTCGCCCTGTCTCCGATCGTCAGATGCCGCGCGCCCCTGCCGAAGAACTCGACGTAGGCGCCCACGACCTTCTGCTGGCGCAGGAACTCGGTCAGCGTGAGCACGATGTCGGTCGCGGTGATGCCGCTCTGGCGGCGGCCGCTGAGTTCGACACCCACGATGTCGGGCAGCCGCATCCAGGACGCGCGGCCCAGCATCACGTTCTCGGCCTCCAGGCCGCCCACGCCGACGGCGACCACGCCCAGCGCGTCCACGTGCGGCGTGTGGCTGTCGGTGCCCACACAGGTGTCCGGGAAGGCCACGCCGTCCTGGACGCCTGTGTGGGCACCGACAGCCACACGCCGCACGTGGACGCGCTGGGCGTGGTCGCCGTCGGCGTGGGCGGCCTGGAGGCCGAGAACGTGATGCTGGGCCGCGCGTCCTGGAT
>CAJYRH010000266.1 GCA_913776795.1 uncultured Pseudorhodoferax sp.
CCATGCCGAGGCGCATGTGCTCGCGCTCCAGCGACTCGTCGGCGCTCTGGTAGTGGATCCAGCGCCAGCCGTGGCAGGCGATCTCGTGGCCCAGCTCGACGAAAGCGGCCGTGACCTCGGGGCAGCGCTCCAGCGCCATCGAGACGCCGAACACCGTGAGCGGCAGGCCGCGGCGTTCGAACTCGCGCAGCAGCCGCCACACGCCCACGCGCGAACCGTACTCGTAGATCCCTTCCATGGAAAGGTGGCGGTCCGGGTAGGCGGCCGGATTGAACATCTCGGACAGGAATTGCTCGCTGCCGGCGTCGCCGTGCAGCACCGAGTTCTCGCCGCCCTCCTCGTAGTTGAGCACGAACTGCACGGCCACCCGGGCCCCGCCGGGCCATTGCGCATGCGGGGGATTGCGGCCGTGGCCGCGCAGGTCGCGCGGGTAGCGCGGGATTGCATTCGGGGACACCATGTTCAGGGCTAGCTTCCTTCAGTTCTTGGGCCGCAGGACGGCGGCCAGGTCGGGCGTGCGTGGATCGAGACGCAGGTTGCGTTCCACGCTCGAGATGTGCTGTTCCATGAGCCTGGCCGCAGCGCGGCCGTCGCGCTTCTCCAGCGCCTCGACGATCTCGATGTGCTCGGACTGCGAGTGCTCGGCCGAGTGGCCGCTCTGGTACATCAGCGCGATGAGCTGCGAGCGCGAGAGCAGGTCGGCGATCAGTTCGGCCAGCACCTCGTTGCCGAGCAGCCGCGCCAGGATCACGTGGAAGTCCGCCAGCAGGCGCGTACGGCCGCTCACGTCGGAGCGCTTGACCGCGTCGCGCTCGTCCTGCAGGTGCGCGCGCAGCTGGGCGACCTGCGCGTCGGTGATGCGGGCGGCCAGCTCGCGCGCCATGCCGCCCTCGACCAGGCGGCGCAGCTCGAACACCTGGCGCGCCTCCTCGGCCGACATGGTGGCCACGAAGGCGCCGCGCGCGGGCAGCAGCGTGACCAGGCGGCTGCGGCTCAACTGGTTCAGCGCCTGGCGCACCACGGTGCGCGAGACCGAGAACACGTCGGCGATCTGCTGCTCCACGAGCTTGGTGCCGGGCATCAGGCGCTGCTCGACGATGGCGCTCGTGATGGACTCGACGATCTGGTCCGTGGTGCTGGGCGCATCGCGCGGCGTGCGCACCGGTTCCACCAGGCGCAGGGAAGAGGCGGGCTTGCGGGGCATGATGGATTGAAGACGATTTAGGCCTTTAATTGTGTACAGTATTGACGGGATGCGCAAGTCCCGGATGGCCGGGTGGGTATGCGGACGCAGAGTTCACCAGGGAGCGGGAGGCGCGTTCACGCCGAGGCCCGCGAAAAAGCTGAATACAGGCCGGAAGAGGAAATGACCCTATTCGGCCTGCGCGAGATCCGCGCCCCACCACTCGCCCTGCAGTTGCTGCTGCAGCCAGGCGATGAAGGCCGTGACCTTGGCGGGCACCAGCTTGGGCGAGGGGAACACGGCGTGCACCTCCTGCGATGGCAGCGCGTGGTCGGCCAGCAGCTGCACGATGCGGCCCTCCGCATGCGAGGTGTTGGCCACATACCAGGGCAGCACCGCCAGGCCCATGCCGGCGCGGCACGCGGCCAGCAGCGCCGACAGGTTGTTGGACTTGAGCGTGGCACGCACCGGCACGGCCAGCTCCTCGCCCGCAGGCGTGACGAAGGGCCAGCGCGCATCGCCCTGCACGCTGCTGTAGACCAGGCAGTCGTGGCCCACCAGGTCGGCCGGTTGCCGCGGCGTGCCGCGCGCGGCCAGGTACGCCGGCGCGCCGGCCAGCATCCAGGGGTTGCGGCCCAGGTAGCGGGCACCCAGCGCCGAATCTGCCAGCCGGCCCATGCGCACGGCCAGGTCCACGCCCTGCTCCACGAGGTTCACGTAGCGGTCGTCGAAGGACAGCTCCACCTGCAGCTGCGGATGGGCCTGCATGTAGCGCAGCACCAGCGGCACCAGCACGCGGCGGCCGAACGCCACCGAGCAGTTGATGCGCAACAGGCCGCCGCCAGCCCCCTGCACCAGCGCGGCCACGCTGTCGGCCTCGTCGGCATCGCGCACCAGGGCCTTGCAGCGCTCGTAGTACAGCAGGCCGACCTCGGTCGGCGTCACGCCGCGGGTGCTGCGGTGCAGCAGGCGCGCACCCAGCCGGCGCTCGGCCTCGGCCACGGCCTTGGTGGCCGTGGGCTGGGTGGTGGCCAGCTCGGCCGCGGCCTTGCTGAAGCTGCCCGTCTCCACGACGCGCACGAACACCTGCATGGTCATCAATCGGTCCATGGGGTCAGTGTAGGGCGGCCTATTCCAAGGCGGAATAGTTGATATCCGGTGGCGGGCGTTCACGCCGGACTGGGCTCTCGCGACCATTGCCGTCGATTGCACCAACCCAGGAGACCTGCAATGGCGAAGATGAAGGCGGCGATGGCCGCCGTGCTCGTGATGGAAAAGGAAGGCGTGACCCAGGCCTTCGGCGTGCCCGGCGCCGCCATCAACCCGCTCTATGCGCAGCTGCGCGAGCGCCAGACCATCGGCCACGTGCTGGCGCGCCACGTCGAGGGCGCCTCGCACATGGCCGAGGGCTACACGCGGGCCAAGGCCGGCAACATCGGCGTGTGCATCGGCACCTCGGGCCCCGCCGGCACCGACATGGTCACGGGCCTGTACTCGGCCAGCGCCGACAGCATCCCGATTCTGTGCATCACGGGCCAGGCGCCGCGCGCGCGGCTGCACAAGGAAGACTTCCAGGCCGTGGACATCGCCAGCATCGTCAAGCCCGTCACCAAGTGGGCCACCACGGTGCTGGAGCCGGCCCAGGTGCCGCGCGCCTTCCAGCAGGCCTTCCACCTGATGCGCTCGG
>CAJYRH010000267.1 GCA_913776795.1 uncultured Pseudorhodoferax sp.
GACCACGAAGGCCTTGCCCAGCAGCAGGCCCGACAGGTTGGTGGTCACCGGGAACACCATAGCCATCAGCGCGCCGCAGGCGCCGGCCAGGCCCGCGCCGATGGCGAAGGTCATGGCGTAGACGCGGTGGATGCGGATGCCCATCAGGGCCGCGGCGTCGCGGTCCATGCGCACCGCGACGATCGCACGGCCGGCGCGCGAGCTGCGCAGCACCAGGTACAGCAGCGCGGTCAACGCAAGCGCCAGTGCAAAGGCGAGGATGCGGTCCCAGGCCACGACCACGTCGCCCAGGGCCAGCGTGCCCAGGTCCAGCGTGATGCGCCGCGGCGTCGCGTCGAACAGCACGTTCATCGCGTTGTACAGCACCAGGTCCAGGCCGAAGGTCACCGTCAGCGTCGTCAGCACCGGCCGGTGCACGAGCCGGTTGACCAGCCCGGCCTGCAGCACCCAACCCAGCAGGAAGACCAGGGCCGAGACCGGCAGCAGTGCCACCAGCGGATGCACCTGCCAGTGCAGCCAGGCCAGGTAGGTCAGGTAGCCGCCCAGGATGATCATGGAGCCGTGCAGCATGTTGATCACGTTCAATACGCCCCACACCAGCGAGAAGCCCACCGCCAGGCATGCGTAGAGCGCACCCAGTGTCAGTCCGTTCGCAAGCACCTGCAGGTAGACCATGGTCGCTCGCCTACTCGACCGGGTCCAGGTCGGCCGCCTGCTTGATCTCGCCGTCCTTGTAGGCGCCCCAGGACGCCTGCAGCTGGCGCATGGCCACCGGATCCAGGTCGAAGCGCGGCAGGTCGTCCGGCTGCCAGTGGCCGAAGCGGTCGGTGCCGCGCACCAGCGTCGCGCGGCCCTGTCCGCTCACCAGGCGCACCTCGGCGGGAATGAAGAAGAACGCGAAGCCGATGCGCCGGTCCGCCGCGCGGTTGGGCAGCGAGCTGTGGGCCATCTGCTCGTGGTGCAGCGAGAACTCGCCGGCCGACAGCGGCATCTCCACGGCCGCAGCCTCGTCGATGCCCTGCAGCGCCTGGCCCTTGGCCAGCATGTTGTCCTGCGCGAAGGTCTCCACGTGCTGCAGCGCCGGGCCGCGGTGCGTACCGGGCGCCACGCGCAGGCAGCCATGCATCGCCGACGCCTCGGACAGCGCGACCCAGGCTGTCACCTCGCGGTGCGGCGTCAGGCCGAAGTAGGCCGAATCCTGGTGCCAGGACACATAGCGCGGGTCGCGCCCGTCCTTGGCGAAGATGGAGGCGCCGAACAGCAGGATGTCCGGACCGATCCGGTCCTCCACCGCATCGAGGATGCGCGGGTTGGTGGCGATCTCCATGAGCCACGGGAACGCCAGGTGACCCTTGATCTTCAGCGTGCGGTTGGCGTCGTGGCCGACGCTGCGCTCGTAGGCTTCGATGCGCGCGCGGTAGCTGGCGGCCTGTGCCGCGTCGAAGGCGCGCAGGGGGAACAGGTAGCCCTGCTCGTCGAACTGGCGCTTCTGCGCTTCGGTCAGCAATTTCATCGCAGTCTCCTCACCTGGCCACGGCCAGCAGGTCGGCCTGTCGCATCTCGGTCGGGAACAGCACCACCGGCTTGCCGCCCTGGATCTGGATGATGGGCAGCTTGCGATTCTCGTTCATGCCATCGGCGCGGAACTTGATCGGCCCGTAGAACGTGGCGAGGTCGGTCGCCGCGATGGCCTGGCGCAAGGCGTCGGGCGCCAGGCTGCCGGACCGCTCGATGGCCTTCTGGACCACGACCAGCGCGGCCGCGGACGATGCGTGCACGTAGTCCGGGTCCTGCCCGGTCTTCTTGCGCACGGCATCGGCGAAGGCCTGGGTGCTGCCGAACACGTCGTCGGACCTGTAGGTCTGCGACGGGTGCCACCAGGTGGCCGAGGTCACGTTCTCGGCCAGCGGGCCCAGGCTGTCGACGAACTCCTTGTAGGCCGGACCGGTGATCATGGTGACCATGGGCGCCGTCATGCGCAGGTCGGCCATCTGCTTGCGCACCAGCACCAGGTCCTTGGTGTAGCCGGTCACGAAGATCCAGTCCGGCGCCGTGGTCTTGAGCTGCGTCAGCGTGGCGGCGTGGTCCAGCGTGCCCACCGGGTAGGTCTCGTTGTAGACCAGCTCCAGCCCGGCCTTCTTCGCCTGCTCGGCCATGGTGCTGGCCATCACCTTGGGGAAGACATCGGCGCGGCCCAGCACGGCGACCTTTTTCACGCCGGGCTGCTTCTCCCTGGCCATGGCGATCATGGCGTCGATCAGGCCGACCGAGGGCGCCAGGGTGCCGAACAGGTTCTTGTAGCCCTGGTTGTGCACCGGCTCGGCCGAGGCCACGGCCACGATGGGAATGCCGTAGCGCTCGGCCACGCCGGCGACCACCTTGGCATGGCCGGAACCGAACGGCGCCGTCATGACCTGCACCTTGTCGACGTTGATCAGCCGCTCGGCCAGCTGCTGCGCGCGCTTCTCGTCGGTCTGGTAGTCGTAGGTGACCAGCTCGACCTTGCGCTTTTGCCCGCCCACCACGATGCCGCCCGCGGCATTGATGCGCTCGAGCCAGAGCTCGTACCCGGCCTGCTGCTTCTTGCCTTCATCGGCCAGCGCGCCGGACAGCGCCAACGGCGCGCCGATCCGGATGGTCTCCTGGGCCTGCGCGCCCCCCGCGAGCAAGGCGCCCGCCAGGGCCAGGCCCTTGAACCATGGAGTCATGGACATGTTGCTTTCCTTTCCAGTCACTGCGGTGGATGCCGGCGCGCCGCGCCGGCGACGGCGGATCACGGGTAGTTCTTCGCCTGCGCCTCGACCGCGCTGCGGTCGAACCTGTTGATCTCGGCGATGAACCTGTCGGTGTAGGCCTGGCGCGGGTTGTAGCTGGCCGGCAGGTTGGCGCCAGCCTCGCGCGCGAGCCGGGCGATGGTGTCCCACTGCTCGGCACGGGCCGCGCCGTACTGCATGCCGGGCGCCAGCTTGTAGCTCTCGAAGCGCGAGACGAACACGGTCCTGGCGTCCTTCATCGCCGCGGCCGGGTCGGCGTTCTGCGGCCTGGTCTGCGGGTAGACGTCCCAGTGGATCCTGATCGCCCCTTCGGGATTGGCCAGGCCGAAGTGCACGGCCTTGGCGATGCCCCGGCCCACGGCGACCACCACCTCGGGGTGCTTGTCCAGCATCTCGGTCCGCGTGACGATCACGTTGCCGACCAGGTCGTCGTAGAAGCCGGGCTTGAACTCGGTGAACTGCGCGCCGCGGTTCTCCAGGCTGGCCACAGCCGTGTCCCATGCGGCCCAGGCCACGATGTCGCCGCGCTGCATGGCCAGGGCCGGCGGCGCGCCGGTGCCCGTCGCGATGACCTTCACATCCTTGTCGAAGGCCAGGCCGGCCTCGCGGAACACGCCGCCGAAGTAGGCGCTGCTGAGCTCCAGCACCGGCATGCCGATGGTCTTTCCCTTGAGGTCCTTGACACTCTTGATGGCCGAATCCTTGGGCACGACAAGCTTGGAGATCGGCGCGCGTGCATGCACGTAGAAGGCCTGCACCGGCATGCCCTGGGCCTGGGCCTGCATCAGCGCCTCGGCCGTCACGGTGATGAAGTCCATCTTGCCCGAGGCCACCATCTGCAGGCCGGCCACGGCGCCGGCCGCGCCGAACACGTCGACGTCCACGTTGTCGGCCGCCCAGTAGCCCATCTTCTTGGGGATGGAGGAATGACCGGCATGGCCGGTCGAGATGTCGACCGTGGTCGGGCCGAAGCTGGTCTTGTACGGGCCGGCGGCCAGAACCGCGCCGGCGGCGAACAGCGCGCAGGCGGCCATGGCGATGCGGTGCGAAAGCAACATGGGGAACTCCTTCAGGAACGGGACGGGGAAGACGGGGCGGTGGGCATCCAGGACAGCAGCCGGCGCCGCAGCAGCGCCACCGCGCCGTGCAGCAGCATGCCGATGGCGCCCAGCACGAGCAGCACGCCGTAGACCTTGGGCACCTGCATCTGCGAGTTGGACAGCACCATCTGGTAGCCCAGCCCCGCGGTGGCGCCCACGAACTCGCCGACGATGGCGCCCGTCAGCGCGAACACGATGGCCACGTCGGCACCGGCCATGATGAAAGGCAATGCCGAAGGCAGTTGCACATGGCGGAAGACCTGCCAGCGGCTGGCCGAGAGCGCGCGCATCACGTCGATGCGGCCCGCGTCGCAGCTCTTGAGGCCCACGATCACGTTCACGACGATGGGGAAGAAAGCGATCAGGGCCGCCACCGCCACCTTGGACGACAGGCCGAAGCCGAACCAGGCCACGAACAGCGGCGCCAGCGCAATCTTCGGCAGGGTCTGGATCGCCACCAGATAGCCGTAGACCGTGCGTTCGACGAGCCGGCTCTGCGCGATGAGCCCGCCCACCGCGATGCCGGCCACCAGCGCGATGGCGAAGCCCGTGAGCGTGGCGGCCAGCGTGACCTGCGCGTTGGCCCACAG
>CAJYRH010000268.1 GCA_913776795.1 uncultured Pseudorhodoferax sp.
CTTGGAGGAGAAATCCTTGTTCTTCTGCGCGATGGCGACGGCCACCTGACGCGCCACGGCCTTGTAGATGCCGGCGAGATCGCCGTCGGGATCGGCCACCACGGTGGGCATGCCACTGTCGGCCTGCTCCCGAATGGCCATGGCCAGCGGCAGCGCGCCCAGATAGTCCATCTTGTACTCGGCGGCCATCTTCCTGCCGCCGTCGGCACCGAAGATGTGTTCCTGGTGACCGCAGTTGCTGCACACGTGCACGGCCATGTTCTCCACCAGGCCGAGGATGGGCACGCCGACCTTCTCGAACATCTTGACGGCCTTCTTGGCGTCGATCAGCGCGATGTCCTGCGGCGTGGTGACGATCACCGCGCCGGTCATGGGCACGCGCTGGCTCAGCGTGAGCTGGATGTCGCCGGTGCCGGGCGGCAGGTCGACGATCAGGTAATCCAGCTCCTGCCAGTTGGTCTGGCGCAGCATCTGCTCCAGCGCCTGCGTGGCCATGGGGCCGCGCCAGATCATGGCCTGGTCCTGGTCGACCAGCAGGCCGATGGACATGACCTGCACGCCATGGCCGATCAGCGGGTCCATGGTCTTGCCGTCCGAGCTCTCGGGCCGGCCGTTCACGCCCATCATCATGGCCTGGCTGGGGCCGTAGATGTCGGCGTCCAGCAGGCCCACGCTGGCGCCCTCGGCCGCCAGGGCCAGCGCGAGGTTGGCCGCGGTGGTGCTCTTGCCCACGCCGCCCTTGCCGGAGGCCACGGCGACCACGTTCTTCACGCCGGGCAGCAATTGCACGCCGCGCTGCACGGCGTGCGCGGTGATCTTGCTGGCGATCTGCACGGACACGTTGTCCACGCCCTGCACACTGCGGGCCGCGGCCACCAGCGCACGGCGCAGCGCAGGGATCTGGCTTCTGGCGGGGTAGCCCAGTTCGACATCGAATGCCACCTCGCCGCCCTGCACGCTGAGGTTGCGCAGCGCCTTGGTGGACAAGAAGTCCTTGCCGGTGTTGGGATCGACCACCTGCTTGAGCGCTTCGGTCAGCGCCTGTTCCGTCACTGGCATCTTGGCATTCACTCCTTTGGGGGCGCAAAGTGTACCGAGCGAGGTGCGCGACGCAGCGCGCTTCTAAAATACCCGTCCCCTTCCACGCCCGCCAGTGCGGAGCGCCACCGCCCACCCCTGAAAGCGCCACCCCCAGATGCCCGCACCGCGCAAGATCTTCGCCACCACCGCGCTGCCATACGCCAACGGCAACTTCCACATCGGCCACATCATGGAGTACATCCAGGCCGACATCTGGGTGCGGTTTCAGCGCATGCGCGGTGCCGAGGTGAACTTCGTGGGCGCCGACGACGCGCACGGCGCGCCCATCATGATCGCGGCCGAGAAGGCCGGCAAGACGCCCCAGCAGTTCGTGGCCGACATCGCTGCGGGCCGCCAGCAGTACCTGGACGGCTTCCACATCGCCTTCGACAACTGGAGCCACACCGACAGCGCCGAGAACCACGCACTGTGTGCCGACATCTACCGGGCGCTGCGCGCAGCCGGCCTGATCGCGCAGAAGAGCGTGGAGCAGTTCTTCGACCCCGAGAAGAACATGTTCCTGCCCGACCGCTTCATCAAGGGCGAATGCCCCAACTGCGGCGCCAAGGACCAATACGGCGACAATTGCGAGGTGTGCAGCGCCGTCTACACGCCGACCGACCTCAAGAATCCCTACTCGGCGCTGAGCGGCGCCAGGCCCGTACTCCGCACCAGCGAGCACTTCTTCTTCAGCCTGTCGGATCCGCGCTGCGCCGCCTATCTGCAGGGCTGGATCACCGACAGCGGCCTGCAGAGCGAGGTGGCGAACAAGGTGCGCGAGTGGTTCTCTGTGCGCAAGAACGCCGACGGCAGCACCAGCGAGGGCCTGGCGGACTGGGACATCTCGCGCGAGGCGCCGTACTTCGGCATCGAGATTCCCGATGCGCCGGGCAAGTATTTCTACGTCTGGTTCGACGCGCCGATCGGCTACCTCGCCTCGTTGAAGAACCTGTTGAACCAGCGCGGCCAGGACTTCGACGCCTACATGGCCGACCCGGCGCTGGAGCAGTACCACTTCATCGGCAAGGACATCGTCACCTTCCATACGCTGTTCTGGCCGGCGGTACTGCACTTCGCCGGCCGCAAGGTGCCCAACAACGTGTTCGTGCACGGCTTCCTGACGGTCAACAACGGCGAGAAGATGAGCAAGAGCCGCGGCACCGGCCTGGACCCGCTTAAGTACCTGAGCCTGGGCATGAACGCCGAATGGCTGCGCTACTACATCGCCGCCAAGCTCAATGGGCGCAACGAAGACGTCGACTTCAACCCCGACGACTTCCTGGCGCGCGTGAATGCCGACCTGATCGGCAAGTTCGTCAACATCGCCTCGCGCGCGGCCGGCTTCATCGCCAAGCGCTTCGCGGGGCAGCTCGGCACGCCGGGCGCTGATGGCCAGGCCCTGCTGGCCCAATTGCAGGCACAGGCCGGCGAGATCGCCGAGGCCTTCGAGCGCCGCGACACGGCGCGCGCGCTGCGCGAGGTGATGTTGCTGGCCGACCGTGTGAACGAGTACGTGGACGCCAACAAGCCCTGGGAGCTGGCCAGGCAGGAAGGCGCCGACGCGCGCCTGCAG
>CAJYRH010000269.1 GCA_913776795.1 uncultured Pseudorhodoferax sp.
TACATCGGCTTCTGGGACACCATCCGCAAGCTGTTCGCCGAGACGCTGGAGGCCAAGGCGCGCGGCTACGGCCCGGGCCGCTTCTCGTTCAACACCGGCGAGGGCCGCTGCCCGAGCTGCGAAGGCCAGGGCATCCGCACCATCGCGATGAGCTTCCTGCCCGACGTGAAGGTGCCCTGCGAGAGCTGCCACGGCGCGCGATTCAACCCCGAGACGCTGGCGGTCAGCTGGCGCGGCAAGAGCATCGGCGAGGTGCTGCAGATGGAGGTCGACGAGGCGGTGGAGTTCTTCGCCAGCATGCCCAACATCGCGCACCCGCTGCAACTGCTCAAGGACGTGGGCCTGGGCTACCTCACGCTGGGCCAGCCTTCGCCCACGCTGTCGGGGGGTGAGGCGCAGCGCATCAAGCTGGTGACGGAACTCAGCAAGGTGCGCGACGACGTGGGCCGCCGCGGCCAGAAGGCGCCGCACACGCTCTACGTGCTGGACGAGCCCACCGTGGGCCTGCACATGGCCGACGTGGAGAAGCTGATCCGCGTGCTGCACCGCCTGGTCGACGGCGGCCACAGCGTGGTCGTGATCGAGCACGACCTGGACCTGATCGCCGAGGCCGACTGGGTCCTGGACCTGGGCCCCGAGGGCGGCGATGGCGGCGGCCGCATCGTCGCCGCGGCGCCGCCGGAGGAACTGGTGCGCCTGGGCACGGCGACGGGCAAGGCATTGGCACCGGTGCTGGCACGCTGATTCCGCAAGCGCTGTGGGGGCTTGCCGGATTCACGGCACTGTCAAATTCGGACACGAGCATCGTGACCGCCGCGTGACCATTGCATGTCGCCGGCGTTTCCAGTTGTTCGAACCCTGCGCGCCAGCGCCCCCACGCCCATGTCCTTTCTCTCGCCCCGCCGTTTCCGCTGGACCCTCGTGGCCGCGGCCTGCGCCACCCTTGCCACCCTGAACGCCTGCGGTGGCAGTGACGACGAAGAGGCCACACCATCGACGATCGCGCTGAGCCTGCTGGGCCGCCACGAGACCGGCATCTTCGAAAAGAGCGCGGCCGAGATCCCGGCCTACGACGCGGCCAGCCGCCGTGCTTTCGTCGTCAACGCGGAAAAGGGTGCGCTCGACGTGATCGACCTCAGCGACCCGGCCAACCCGCGCCACATCGGCGTGATCGACACGCGCACGCTGCGGGCCGGTGCCGAGGCCAACAGTGTGGCCGTCAAGAATGGCATCGTGGCCGTGGCCGTGCAGGCCGCCGTGAAGACCGACCCCGGCTTCGTCGCGCTGTACCGCGCAGCCGATCTCGCGGTGCTGGGCCAGGCCGACGTGGGCGCGCTGCCCGACATGCTGACCTTCACGCCCGACGGCAAGACCCTGCTGGTGGCCAACGAGGGCGAGCCCAGCGACGACTACCAGACCGACCCCGAAGGCTCGGTCAGCATCATCGACGTGCGCAACCCGGCCGCGCCGGTCGTGCGCACGGCCGACTTCAAGGCCTGGATCGGCCAGGAGCAGGCGCTGCGTGCGCAGGGCGTGCGCATCTTCGGCCCCAACGCCAACGCCGCGCAGGACTTCGAGCCCGAATACATCACGGTCTCCGAGGACGGCCGCACGGCCTGGGCCGCGCTGCAGGAGAACAATGCGCTGGCCAGGATCGACATCGCCACGGCCAAGGTCACGGCCATCCTGCCGCTGGGCTACAAGGACCACGGCGTGGCCGGCAACGGCCTGGACGTGAGCGACACCGACGGCACGATCGACATCCGCACCTGGGCCGGCCTGCGCGGCCTGTACATGCCCGACGCCATCGCGTCCTATTCGGCGGGCGGCAAGACCTACCTCATCACCGCCAACGAAGGCGACGCGCGCGCCTGGGGCGAAGGCAACGCCGTCTACTGGGCCGGCGACGCCACCAAGGGCTTCGTCGAGGAATTCCGCGTCAAGCACCTCGTGCACAACAGCGGCTTCGACCGCCGTGCCGGCGAGGACCTGCCGCCGCAGTTGCGCGTGCTGGCGGCCGGCGCCGTGCTCAACCCGGACGTGTTCGGCTACTGCGGCGCGACCTGGAACCTCACGGCCGGCACCGCCTCGTCCGGCGCCTGCCGCGAGGACAACCTGCTGGGCCGCTTGAACATCACCTGGACCATGGGCTACCAGCAGAACGCCGACGGCACGCCCAAGCTGCGGCGCCTGAACGGCCGCGACGTGCTGGTCTACGACGCGCTGTATGCCTACGGCGGTCGCTCGTTCTCGATCCGCGACGAGGATGGCAAGCTCGTCTGGGACTCGGGCGACCAGTTCGAGAAGAAGCTCGCCGAGCTTCTGCCGGCCTACTTCAACTCCGACCATGCCGAGACCGCCTTCGACAACCGCAGCGACAACAAGGGTCCCGAGCCCGAAGGCCTGGCCGTCGGCCGCATGGGCGCCAAGACCTACGTCTTCGTCGGCCTGGAGCGCATCGGCGGCGTGATGGTCTACGACGTGACCACGCCCACCGCGCCGGTCTACGTGACCTACATCAACAGCCGCGATTTCACCGTGGTCAAGCCGGGCGAGAGCGCCGAAAGCCTCAGGAAGGCCGGCGACCTGGGCCCCGAAGGCCTGGCCTTCGTGCCGGCCAGGCAGTCGCCCAACAACAAGCCGCTGCTGATCGTGGGCAACGAGGTCAGCGGCACCACGGCCGTCTACCAGATCGACGCGACCTACTGATCCGCGTCAGGGCGTGCCGGCACCCGGCACGTCCACCGGCGTGGCCCAGACCGCCGCTTCGCGTGCCGCCCGGCGCGCGGCTTCGTGGAAGTCCGGGGCCACGCACAGGAACAGCGTGCGCCGGTCCGGCCCGCCCAGCGTCAGCGCGAAGCAGCCCATGTTGCCGGTGGGGATCGACTGCAGGATCTCGCCACCCGGCGCCATGCGCACGGCGCGGTGGCCCACGGCATCCGCGAACCAGACTGCGCCCTCGGCGTCCAGCGCGGCCCCGTCCGGTGCTGCCTTCAGGCTGCCCAGCACGGTCGGCACATCGGTCATCGGTGGCTGCGGCCCCCAGACCGCCCAGTCGCGCCGCGGGCCCGGGCCGCCGTCGGGCTGGACGTCAAAGGCCGAGATGCGGTTGCCCATGGTCTCGCAGACGATCAGCGTGCGGCCATCGGGCGTGAGCATGGAACCGTTCGGAAAGTGCAGGCCCTCGGCCGCCACGTGCACGCTGCCGTCCGGATCCACCCGCGCGAGCCGGGCCAGTGCCGGTGTGCCGCCGCCCATGAGGTCGAAGCCGAAGTTGCCCACGTAGGCGCGGCCCTGGCCATCGACCACCATGTCGTTGGCATGGCCGCCGGCCACGGCCGACAGGTCGGCATGC
>CAJYRH010000270.1 GCA_913776795.1 uncultured Pseudorhodoferax sp.
CAGGCCGCGCAGGGTGTGGCCATGGGCCTGTTCGTGAACCAGGGCCAGACCTGCGCCGCCTGCGCCAGGTCGGCATCGGCGAACACGAGCTGCGCGGCCTTGCCGCCCAGCTCCAGCGTCAGGTGCTTGAAGGCGGGCGCGGCCTCTGCCGCGATGCGCCGGCCCACGGCCGTGCTGCCCGTGAAGCTGATCTTGCGCACCTGCGGGTGGGCGACCAGGGCCGCGCCGGCCGCGGCGCCACCGTGCACGATGTTGGCCACGCCGGGCGGCAGGCCGGCCTCCGCCAGCAGGCCGGCCAGCGCGCCCACGGCCAGCGGCGCATCCTCGGGCGTCTTCACGACCACGGTGCAGCCGGCGGCCAGCGCAGGCGCCAGCTTCCAGATGCAGATCATGAGCGGGGCGTTCCAGGGCACGACCAGCGCGGCCACGCCAACCGGCTCGCGCGTGGTGTAGTTCAGCGTGCTGCGGCCCATGAAGCCGGCGGTCGGGATGGTGCGGCCTTCCAGCTTGTCGGCCCAGCCGGCGAAGTAGCGCAAGGTGTCGGCGCACATGGGCAGGTCCATCGCCTGCATTTCGTGCGGCGGGCGGCCCTGCTCGTCGGCCAGCAGCTGCACGAAGCGCGCGGCGTCGCGGTCGAGCAGGTCGGCCAGCCGCTGCAGCAGGCGGCCGCGCTGCGCGCCGGGCGTGGCGCGCCAGCCGGGCAGGGCGCGCGCGGCGGCCTGCACGGCGGCATCGACGTCGCCCGCACCCGAGTTCGCCACGCGCGCCAGCAACCGGCCCGTGGCCGGCGCCAGCTTGTCCAGCCAGGTGCCGCCGGCGGCGTCCCGCTGCTGTCCGTCGATGCAGTTGCGCGCGGTGTGGATGGCGCTGCCTTGCGGTGCGCCGGTGTGGCATAGGGATTGCATGGATTCTTTAATGTGGGATTTGATTGAAGATAAGTGGCATGAGTGGCGCATCAGGCCGTGCCCGAATTCGCCCTTTGGAGACTTGGATGGCATTGACAGACTGCGGCACTGCACCGGCCGCGCGCATCGACCGCTTCCGCGACATCCATCTGCACGCCAGTTCGGTGCACGAGTGGCAGCAGACCTACCACCAGCTCACGCCCGGGCCGCTGCGCAGCTCGCTGATGCAGTTCTCGGCGGGCGCCTTCCACGCCTTCCGCGAGTGCATCAACCAGCGCGTGGTGCAGCAGGGCTATGCGCCGCGCGGCAAGGTGTGCTTTGCCGTGCCGCTGGCGCTGCCGGGGGCGGTGCGCATGCAGGGCCGCGCGGCCGACCTGGACTGCGTGTTCATGCTGCGCGGCGGCGAGGAATTCATGTTCCACATGCCCGAGGGCACGGACATGCTGGCGCTGACCTTCGACGCCGCGCGCGTGGAGCGCGTGCTGGCCGAGGACGGCCATGCCGCCCAGCGCGCCGCGCTGTTGCGCCAGCCCGTGCTCAAGGTGCAGCCCGCGCGCCTGGCGGAGATCCGCGCCGCATTGCTGCAGGCCTTTTGCGAGGTGCTGCAGCATCCGCACCTGTTCCAGGCCAGCAGCACGCAGGCGCTGCTCGAAGACGGCGTGCTGCGCCTGCTGCTGGGCCTGCTGCACGCGCCGGCCTGCGACCCGGCGCAACGCCTGGGCAGCTCGCCGCACAGCTTCATCGTCGAGAAGTGCCACCGCTACATGCTGGTCGACACCGGCGTGCGGCCGGACGTGCTGGCGCTGTGCGGGCACCTGCGCATCAGCCGGCGCACGCTGCAGAACAGCTTTCGCAGCGTGGCGCAGATGACACCGCTGCACTACCTGCGCTGCATCCGCCTGAACGGCGTGCGGCGCCAGCTCCTGGCCACCGCGCCGGCCGAGGCCCACATCGCCGACGTGGCGCTGGCCTGGGGCTTCTCGCACTTGAGCCACTTCGCGGCGGAGTACGAGGAGCTGTTCGGCGAGCTGCCCTCGCAGACCCGCCGTGGCCTGGTCGTGCGCCATTGATCAGAACGGCGCGATCAGCAGCAGCTGCGCGTAGACGTTGGTGCCCGCGCGGTTCTGGTTGCCGCCGCTGGCGGCGTCGCGGCGCGGCCGGTACAGGCCCAGCATGGGCGCCACCACCAGGTGCTCGTGCACGGCCCATTCGGCGAACAGGTTGAGCTCGCGCGCGTCCAGCACCAGCGTCTGGCGCTCGTGCAGGCTGCGGTAGCGCAGCAGCGCCGCGCCCAGCGTGAGGGTGGGCGTGGGCTTGGTGTCGAGCACGATCTGGTGCACGCCGGCATTGGTGTTGAAGGGCCCGGCGTAGTTGCCGGCCACCTCGCCCTGCAGCCAGGCGCGGAAGCCGCCCGTGAACAGCGCGTCCCAGCCCAGGCCGTGGCGCGCGTAGCGGTAGCGCAGGGCCGGCGCCCAGGGCGCGTCCGGCCAGGCGTAGCCGGCCTGCACGTAGCCGGCACTGGCCCGGCCGGCGTCGCTGCGCTGGCGCGCGAGTTCGAAGGCGAAGCTCGCGTTGGCGATGCCCGCATTGCCTTCGCCGCGCAGGCTGACGGTGTCCATGCCCTTGCGCGCCTGCTGGGCCGGGCTGGCGTAGCGGCTGTCCACGTCCAGGCCGCGCACGTAGGTCAGGCCCAGGGTGCCGGCCGGGCCGGTGTAGTCCAGCGTGGCGGCGGCGATCGCCGTGTCGGCCTGGGCATGGTTGTCCGACTTGAGCCACATGGCGCTGCCGTGCAGGCCGTCCTGGCCGCCGAGCTTGAGCACGGCCGTGCCCGCGAAGGCATGGCGCGCGGCGACGTAGTAGGCGCCGCCGCGGTCGAGCGCGTCGCCCGCGAGCCGGCGGCCGGGGTTGAAGCCGTCGTCCATGACCAGGAAGCCGCTGCCGATCTTGACGGCCTGGCGGCCGAACGAGATGTCCAGCCCGTCGGTGCCCAGTGCCGGCAACACCGTGCCCGAGCGCCAGCCGACCACCGCGTCCTCCAGCCGGGTGCGGCGTTCGCTGCCGTCGCTGTAGCCACCGGCATCGCCATCGCCCCAGGTGGCCGAGCTGACCAGGTTGATGCTGCCGTAGAAGCTGCCTGCGCCGGGGCTCGCGCTGCTGCCGGACAGGCCGTACTTGGCATAGGCCTCGCGCCAGGCGGAGCCGCCCGGGCGGCCGTCGTAGTTGCGCTGGCTGTGCAGCCAGGCGTGCACGAGCGTGAGCTCGGCGTTCAGCGTGTTGCCGTCCTGGTTGTGCAGTTCGTAGGCGGCGGCCGGAAGGGCCGGCAGCGCCAGGGCGGCGCCCAGCGCCATGGGGAGCAGTCGGTGCAGCATGGCGGGCTCCTTCAGGCGCACTGCGCGAACGCGTCGTGCAGCGTGGCGGCGATGGTGCCGGCCTCGGCCAGCGTCAGCGTGAGCGGCGGCGACAGGATGATCTTGCTGCCCACCGGCCGCACCAGCACGCCGGCGCGGCGCGCGGCCTCGGCCACGCGCGCGGCGTCGCCGCGCAGGGGGTCGACCGGCTCCCGGCTCGCCTTGTCGGCAACCAGGTCGAGCGCGATCATCAGGCCCTTGCCGCGCACCTCGCCGACCAGCGCGGCGCGTTCGGCCAGCGGCTGCAGCTGTTCCAGCAGGGCCGCGCCCACGCGCGCGGCGTTGGCCGGCAGGTCCTCGCGCTCGACGATGTCCAGCACCGCCAGCGCCGCCGCGCAGGCCAGCGGATGTCCGCTGTAGGTGTAGCCGTGCATCACCACGCTGGCGAAGCCTTGCGCGCTCTCGATGGCGCGCGCGATGCGGCCGTTGAACATGGTCGCGCCCAGCGGCATCGAGAGCGCGCAAGGCTTCGCCAGCGTGGTGATGCACGGCTACACCTACAGCGGACATCCGCTGGCCTGCGCGGCGGCGCTGGCGGTGCTGGACATCGTCGAGC
>CAJYRH010000271.1 GCA_913776795.1 uncultured Pseudorhodoferax sp.
GCTGCTCGTGGCCCAGTACCGTGAGCCGCACCGCCTGGCCAGCCGGCAGACTGGCCAAGCGGCTGGCCGCCGCGTGGTCGATGTAGGCCGCCGGGATGCCGGCGCCACCGGGCGGCCGGCCGGACGAGCCCGACAGCAGGCCGTGGTCGGGCAAGGGGTTGGCGATCAGGAAGGCCGCGGCGCCCTGCGCCATGGCCATGTCGTACTTGCGGCGGCGGTGCAGGTGCGCGGCCGAGAATGGGTACTCGTGCCGCACCAGTGCGATGCGCCCGCGCAGCCGCCCGGCAGCGGCGGCGAAGTCCTGCGCACGGCCCTGGCCCAGATCGAGCACTTCGGCGACGAGGCCCTCGGGTGGGGTGGAGGCCGAGCGCAGCAGCGCGCGGCAGGCGAGCGGTGTGCTCGCGCCGGGCAGCAGCAGCTCGGCGCGCTCGGCGCGCCAGCCGGCGTACGGCACCTGCACGCGGCGTACCTGTCCGCCCAGCGGGGCCAGGCGTTCCAGTGCCCAGGCCAGTGCGGCCTCGTCGCCCCCGCTGCCGGCCAGCCGGCCGCCGAAGGCGCACAGCCGCGCGAAGTCGGGCAGCAAGGCCGCATCGGCCGCGGCGGCGTCCAGCCAGCCTGCCGCCTGGCTGGCGGCTGTCATGCGCTCGGGCGTCATGGGATGCGGATGTCGGCCCGTTGCACCACCTCGCGCCAGCGCGCGAGATCCTCCTGCACGTACTTCTGCAGCGCGGCGGCGCCGGTGTCGGCCGGCACGTCCACGCCGGCGGTCGCGAAGCGCGCGCGCACGGCAGGCTGCTGCATCACCTGGCGCATGGCGTCGGTGAGGCGCTGGCGCACCTCGGCGCTGGTGCCGGCCGGCGCCACCAGGCCCCACCAGCTCTGCACCGTCATGTGGGCGATGCCGCTTTCGGCGAAGGTCGGCACGTCGGGCGTGGCCTGCTGCCGCTCGGGGCTGGTCACGGCCAGCGCGCGCAGCTTGCCGGCGCGGTACAGGCCGCTGGCGCTGGCCATGGTGGTGAAGCCGGACTGGATCTGGCCGGCCGCGAGGTCGGTGATGGCCGCGCCCGCGCCCTTGTAGGGCACGTGCACGAGCTGGGCGCCGGTCGATCCCATGAACAGCTCGGCCATCATGTGCGTGAGCGACCCGTTGCCGCCCGAGCCGATCGAGATCGTGGCCGGCGCGGCCTTGGCGGCCTGCACGAGCTCGGCGGCGCTGCGCTGCGGCGCATCGGCGTTGACGAACAGGTAGGCCGGGGACACGCCCAGCAGCGCGACCGGCGCGAAGTCGCGCTCCACGTGGTACTTGGCGCGCTCGCGGTACAGCGCCGGCACGATGGCGAAGGGCACATCGGCCAGCAACAGCGTGTGGCCGTCGGCCTTCTCGCCCGCGACGAACTGGGTGCCCAGCATGGAGCCCGCACCGGGGCGGTTGTCCACGATGACGGCCTGGCCCAGCGCCTTGCCGAGTTCGTCGCCGATGGCGCGGGCCAGCACGTCGGAGCTGCCGCCGGGCGAGTAGGGCACGACGATCCTGACGGGCTGGCTGGGGTAGGGCTGTGCCTGCGCGGCCAGGCTGGTCATCGCCAGGGCCAGGGCCGGCAGCGCGCGGAGAAAGTGGCGTCGCATGGTGTGGCAGGAAGAGAAGGAATCGGCGATTCTTCGCAGCGCCGGCGCAGGCGCCAAGCGACGAATGGGCATCCCCCATTCCACTCAGGAATGGCGGGCGGCAGGCAGGGCCAGGTCGCCGGCCATGCCGGCCACCCAGTTGCAAAAGCTCTCGAGGTACAGACCGCCGGAGTGCGGCTGCGGCAGCATCAGGTGGTAGCCGTAGCGGCCGGCCACGCTTTCGCCGAACGGGCGCACCAGGCGGCCTTCGCGCAAGGGGTCCGCCACCAGGCACAGCGGCACGATGGCGGCGCCCAGGCCGTGCAGCAGCGCAGGCATCAGCACCGAGAAGCCTTCGTACTCGGGCGCCTGCGGCCCCGGGCCGGGCCAGTGGGGGGCCATGGCGGCACGCCAGTCGTCCCAGCCGTAGCCGCGCTGCGCACGCTTGAGCAGCGTGAGGGCGGACAGGTCTTGCGGTGTCTTCAGCTGCTGGCCCTCCAGCAGCGACGGCGCGGCCACCAGGGCCATCTCATGGCCGCACAGGTAGCGGCTGTGCATGCCGCTGACGTGGCCCGTGTGCAGCTGGATCTCGGCGTCGAAGCGCTCGCCCTTGTCGCGTGGCGACAGCAGGCGCGGTCGGATGTTGAGCCGCACCTCGGGGTGCAGAGCGAAGAAGGCGCGCAGACGCGGGATCAGCACGTACTGCGCGAACGACGGCGACACCGCGATGTTGAGGTTCACGCGCGCGTCAGGATGCGCGACCGCGGCATCGGCGTCGTCGATCAGCCGCAGGGCAGCCGCCACCTTCTCCAGGTAGACGGCGCCGGCGTAGGTGATGCGCAGACCCGTCGGCGTGCGCTTGAACAAGGCCACGCCGAGCTTGGACTCCAGCGCCTGCACATGCTTGCTGACGGCGCTCTGCGTGAGGTGCAGGTCCTCGGCCGTGCGGCTGAAGTTGAGGCGCTGCGCCGCGGCCACGAACACGCGCAGCGAGACCAGCGCGTTGCGCGAGCCCTTCACGCGCGGTCGCGGCTCAACCGAGCCGTTCGGCCAGCGCGATCAGCGAGCGGTCCGCGCCCGCCGGGCCCAGCAGCGACAGCCCCAGCGGCGCGCCCTCGCGCTGCGCGAGCGGCAGCGAGATCTGCGGAAAGCCCGACAGCCCGGCGATGCACAGCATCTGGATCGCGCGGTTGCGGTAGGTCTCCAGGCCCGCCTCGCCCTCGCTGCGCAGCGGCGCGATGTCGGGCATGGTGGGCATGAGCAGCACGCCGTCCCGGCCGAGCAGTGTGGCCAGCAGGCCGCGGAACTTCTCGCGGAACGCGCGTGCGGCCTGCACCTGCGCGTCGGTCACCCCTCGCGACCAGGCGAAGCGCTCGGCCACGCCGGGGCCCAGCGGCGGCGCGAAGCGCTCGATCAGCGGGCCGTCTGTCAGCCAGGCCTCGCGCGCCTGGATGTAGCGGAAGTTCCAGAACATCGCGTCCCAGGACTCCAGCGCCACGCGGCAGTCGGCCGCCTTGCCGAAGGCCTGCTCGGCGCGGGCCACGGCCTCGGCCAGCGCGTCGGCCACGGGCGCCTCGACCAGTGCCCAGACGTCGCTGGGGCGAAGCAGCCGGACCTTGGCCGGCAGCGGTGCCGGGTCGTCGCCCAGCAGCACGGCGCCCACGCGCGCGAATGTCTGCACGTCGCGCGCGAACCAGCCGCAGGTGTCCAGGCTGG